>JBEBWN010000047.1:0-16532 GCA_040392235.1 Taibaiella helva
GTTCAGGTCGCAGCGTTCGCAAGGATGTGCTGGTTCGAATCCAGTCCTGGGCACAAAGCCACCTTTTTAAGGTGGCTTTTTTATGCTTATTAGTGAATGAATTCCTGCTGCAATCCTTTCTCATCCCTGCCGTGACAGCTGCCGGAAGGCTAAAGGTGTCATACTGGTCATCGTTTTAAAAAATTTCACGAAATTGGATGCATCTTTAAAGCCCAGCTTGTCGGCAATCAGGTTAATAGTTGTTTCCTCGTTAATAATGCGCCTTTTGCATTCCAGTGCCAACCTTTGCATAAGCCATATTTTGGGTCTTTTCCCTTCTATTTGGGCAAAAGCCAGTTCTAGGGTGCGGGTGGTCACACCCAGTTGATCGGCCAGTTTTTTAAAGCCGGCGATCAAAAGCTCCCGGCGACCAGGTGGAAAAATTTTCCGGATCGAGCCAAAACGTCTTTCTGCAATCAGCATGATATTGAAAAGATGGTTTTGCAATATTACATCCTGGGTCTTATCCACAGCCCTTTTACGCTCCTCTTCTACACCGTCAAAACGCATAAGGTCTTGCTGGCAAACGCTGACATCGAAATAGGTCAGCCGGAACTGATTGCAAAAAAGCGATGTCTTTTTCAGAAATGTGGCATGGGTTTCCGTACAGCAAAAGAATTCATCGGTAAAGATCAATGTTTTGCCATCGTAACTTTTCCGTGGGTCAAACCTTTTGGCCTGTCCGCTACCAATAAACAATATATGTCCCGGCGACACTTTTATTTCATTAAAGTCTACCCAATGGCTCCCCGCCTTTTGTGAAAAAATGTACCATGTTAAAGTCCCACGATGCGGCACAAACAGCTCGGGTATTGGCCAGCTCATTAATTCAGACAGTGTAGTGGCATTTATTTTCTGCATCTGATTGCGGGGATGCAGAAAGGGATGCTTCCTTATATTCTTTATTACCAAAACCGGTTTACATGATACTTCTATTTTGCCTCTATTATATCAGGCGCAGCTATCCACAGGAACGCTTTTGATCCTTCTCGAAATGATGTGTCAATCCTCGATCCTGAAAAGTGCCCCCTCCGATCCGCCTACCCACAAGCTACCGTCCGGGTGCAAGGCCAGGCAACGAAGGTCTTTATGGGTAAAGGACTGCATTTCTGCCCAATGTTTACCACCGTCGCGGGTTATAAGCAAAAGCCCCTTATCGCCGGCAATATAACCGGTCGTTTCATTTTTAAACAAAACAGCACGGAGTTTATAAGGTTTGCGCAAGGGATTATCTCCATTACGCTTTTGCTCCCAATGCCTGCCGCCATCGCTGGTGTACAGTATACTTCCGTTAAAGCCTACAGCCCATACCCGGTTGATGTCCAGTGCATATAATCCTTTAAAAAAATCGCCCTTGGCGGTCAATAACGACCAGGATTGGCCCCCATTGTCCGTTTTAATAATAGCTCCGTATCCTCCGGCATAACCAACCATGGGCGTAGGAAAAATAATGGTCGAAAGCTCGTAATCGAAACTGTCTACTCCCGCAATGGTACCCAAAGAGTCGATATGGAAAACCCGCCCGTGCAAATAACCTATGCCGGCAACGATATACCCGGTATTGGGACCTGTAAAAAGAATATCCTGCAACCAATCCCAACCAGCCGTTTGCACCGTCTGCCAACCAGCACCCATTCCCGGTTTAATAAATATTCGGCCATCGTAGGCCGCAATATAAACGCGGCCATCAGAAGAACTGACGCTGTACATGGCCTTACTCTGCCCTCCTTCCTCGTGATAAAGGCTCCAGGTATTTCCGCCGTCGGCAGTGCTCAAAATATCAAAGGCATTGTACCTGTCGCCACCGACAATATAAGCCAGCGTGTCATTTATAAAAAGAATCTTATTGATATCGCCCCGCCCGTCATGGTTTATTGCCCGGACAGATAGAGGAACAACGACATCCTTTTTACAGGATAGCCCTGCACAACTTATTAAAAAAAGTATTAACCCGGCCCAAACTGCATGTTTCCGGGAGTATATAAAGCGCATAATGTCAAATATGCAAAACATTTCCATAAGTTACAAATTTTCCAAGGCAGATGCAATAGGGAGCTATTGCAAAAGGCAAATCTAACACATACCCTTTACTTACTGCCCGAATAGTAGGCGCTGTTTATAGCACCGCAGGTAATCATATAGAGTAGCATGCTTAAAGCAGCGTAACTTGGTGTGGAAAATAACGCTATTTTTGCCATCTTCTTCAAATTTCAGAACTTGCAGGTATGTCGGAACAGTATATTGTATCAGCGCGAAAATATCGCCCGCAGACCTTTGATACGGTGGTGGGGCAGCAACATATTACCACTACCCTAAAGAATGCAATACAAACCCAGCACCTGGCGCACGCCTACCTTTTTTGCGGGCCCAGAGGGGTGGGTAAAACCACCTGTGCCCGTATACTGGCCCGGACCATCAATTGCGAACACCCTACGGCAGAAACCGAAGCTTGTGGTCAATGCGCTACCTGTCTATCCTTTAGCGACAACAGCTCTTTTAATATTTTTGAGCTGGATGCCGCCAGCAACAACTCGGTTGACGATATACGGTCGTTGACTGAACAGGTGCGGTACGCCCCCCAACACGGAAAATATAAAATATATATTATTGACGAGGTGCACATGCTTAGTACTTCGGCGTTTAATGCGTTTCTGAAAACGCTGGAGGAGCCGCCGCCCTACGCCATTTTTATCCTGGCTACAACCGAGAAGCACCGCATTTTACCCACTATTCTTTCCCGTTGCCAGATTTTCGACTTTAAAAGAATTCAAACAGAAGATATTGTTGGTCACCTGGCATCTATTTGCCAGAAAGAAGGTGTTCAGGCCGACAATAAAGGCTTGCACATTATTGCCCAGAAGAGCGAGGGCTGTATGCGCGATGCTTTATCTATGATGGACCGTATTGCCGGCTTCACTAACGGACAGTTGAGCTATGCCCAAACGGTAGAACATCTGAATATACTCGATGCCGATGTATACTTCCGCCTTGGCGATATTCTGCTCAGTAAGGATGTTGCAGGAGCACTGCTGCTATTGGATGAAATACTACAAAAAGGGTTTGAAGGAGATGTTATTCTTAATGGGTTTGCTGAGCATTTCCGGAACCTATTGCTGAGTAAAGATGTGCGTATGGCCCAACTACTAGACGTACCGGAAGACCATAGGCGCATTTATTTTGAAAAAGCCCAGATCATAGCCTCCGACTACATTTTATCGGCATTAAGCATATTAAATGAAGCGGAACTGGGTTTCCGTTCGGCCTTAAACAAAAGGCTGCATATGGAGCTGTGCCTGATACGGATTTGTTACCTGAACGACCTGCTGGAACTGTCATCGGATAATGGCGGATTAAAAAAAAAACAAGATGAACCAGCAATAGGGCCGCCGCAGCCGGTTTCCAGTGGTATACAAATGCATAAACCGGCCGAACCGCCTACCGCGCAGCCACAGCCTGCGCCCTATGTGGTACGAGAGCAAAGCCCGGCAGCAATACCACCCACGCCGCCCCGGGAAAACCCAGCCCAGTTTAGCAATTCTGCACCGCTAACCACGCCCCCAACCGATAATGCAGCGGGCAAACGCCCTAAGCTGGGGCGGAATATACTCCAGCAAATAAGGGCCGAAAATGAACAAAAGGACGAATGGGAGGGGAATGCCCCTAACCTCGACGATGCACTGGCCCGGGAGCTGTTCCAGCAATATAAGGATCACGTTAAGAACGAGCTAAAACAAACCCCCATTGCCGCGCAACTGGACATGATGAGCATCAAATGCATTTCGGAAAAGGAATTGCAAATTGTATGCGTATCGGAAGTGAACCAAATATACGCCAACAGCCAGCGGGAAATTTTCATGGAATTCGGCCGGAATAAAACACGTATCCGTGATCTGCGGGTTATGGTTTACCTGGACGCCTCCGCCCGGAAAGAAATAGTTTTGGAAAGAAAACTCTCCAAAATGGAGATATTTGAGCAGATGATGGCCCTAAATCCTAGTTTGAAATTACTGCGGGAAAGCCTGAATCTTCAATTAGAGTAGTACCCTGCTGCATCATGAAATGGCAGGGCACACTATACCCATACCATTTCATTGCAGATGCAATTGCCTTATTTGGTAACTACATCAAAAAACAAGGCCTTCAATTCATTAGCATCCTCTGGTTTCATTTTACCCGCCAGGATAAGGCGCAATTGCCGACGTCGCAAGGCGCCATTGAATCGTTCTATTTCATCTTCCGTTTCGGGAATTAATTCCGGAACGGTATAAGGTTTACCATTGGCTCCCAGCGAAACAAACGTAAAATAAGCTTCATTGGAAAGGTATTTATGCCGGGCCCTCAAGTCTTCGCCCCAAACCTGCAGGTACACTTCCATTGAACTATTGAACGAGCGCGTAACTTTCGACTCGATGGTAACAACATCGCCCAGCTTTACCGGGTTAGTAAACGATATATTATCTACAGATGCCGTTACCGCCACCGTATTGCAATGCTTTTGAGCAGCAATGCCCGCCGCAATATCCATCCAGTACATCAACTTTCCCCCCATCAGGTTACCTAAAGTATTGGTTTCGCTGGGCAATACCAATTCACTCATTGTTGTAAAAGATTCATTTGCAGCTTTCGCGTTCCTCTTCATTTATAATTTAATTTATCAATATTTAAATATTCAAAAAAAACAGGGCGGCAATAGGGCTACCACCCTTTCTTACTCTGCGTTGTATACGCTGCCTTCAGATAGAATGGCTCGCTATAGGCTACATCGTCAAACTGCTTCAGCGCCAATCGCCGTTCTGCCAGGGTCGTCCATTGCTCAATAGCCACAAAATGCGGATCGGGCAGTACATCAACTTGTCCTGTATAGCACAATGAGCTATCGTCTGTTACCAGACATCCCTCAACCAATAGCGGCTCCAGCTCGTCCTGCATAATATGCCGGGGCTCCTGCCGGACACTAAGATCCGCCCCAAAAGCGGCAAAGAAATACTCGCCGGCCCTGGCACGCAGCACAATATTCAGCGGGAAACGGTCTCGGATAAATTCGGCAGCCAGCAGCTCCAGTTTGTTGAACAGCATCAGCGGTTTATCCAGGGCAAATGCTATACCCTTGGCCGTGCTGAGCCCCACCCGTAACCCGGTGTACGATCCAGGGCCAGCGCATACGCACAACGCACTTAGCTGGTCCAAACGGGCAGAAGCCTCTGTCAATACTTCTTCTATCATAAAATTGAGCAAGGCCGCCTGCTCTCGGGCATTGGCGTTACGCCGTATTACAGCCGGTTTACCCGTTTCGGATAAAGCAACGGTTGTAGTATTAGCCGATGTATCTATATAGAGTAGTAAAGACATTCCAAAAAATAAGAATGCAAAAGTATTACATTTGCTTCATGGAAAAACAAATCATTCAGACTACTGCTGCGCCGGCCCCTATCGGGCCATACAACCAGGCTATACGCGCCAATGGATTTCTATTTGTATCCGGGCAAATACCCCTTGATGCTGCATCTGGCCAGTTGGTTAATTCAGGCATACAGGACGAAACAGAAAAAGTGATGCAAAATATAGGAGCCATACTGAAAGAAGCCGGGATGGATTTTGCCGACATTATTAAATCAAGCATTTTTTTAACCGATATGGGACAGTTTGCACAGGTAAACGAGGTTTATGGCCGGTATTTTACAGAAAATGCCCCTGCAAGAGAATGTGTCCAGGTTGCTGCCTTACCCAGGTCGGTAAATGTAGAAATATCGGTTATTGCGGTTAAAGGCAATTTTGGCGGCTAATGAATTCAGGATGTACCGGCTCCACGGGCAGCACGCCTGAAATGCTTGCTTATACCCTGACCGTCATTATATTAAATGACAGGCAATGACGATTTGACATTTTAGCCTTTTGGTTTGATATTTGTTACTTCTACCGGTAAGGGGCCTAAAAACCTACATTTATTTTTCACAAAAATTTTAATAGAAAAATGGATCATAACGAATTTCGCAAATATGCGATTAAACATAAAGGCATCAGCAGCAATACATTTGATAACTATGCCGCGCATATCAGCAACCAGCCAACAGCGCTAACGCCTTACATTATTGAAGAAAGGCCGCTGAATGTGGCCTCTATGGACGTATTTAGCCGTTTGATGATGGACCGGATTATCTTCCTGGGCGAGCCCATCAATGATTATGTGGCCAATATCGTCACTGCACAGCTACTATTCCTGGAAAGCACAGACCGTACCCGCGATGTACAGATGTACATTAACAGCCCCGGAGGCAGCGTTTATGCCGGCCTGGGCGTTTACGATACGATGCAGATTGTAAACCCGGACATAGCGACTATCTGTACCGGCATTGCCGCCAGTATGGCAACCGTATTAATGTGCGCCGGCACCAAAGGCAAACGTACTGCCCTAAGGCACAGCCGTATCATGATGCACCAGCCCAGCAGCGCCATTGGTGGCCAGGCAACCGACATCAGCATTACGGTCAAAGAGATTCAGAGAGTTAAAAATGACCTGTATACCATTATCTCCGAGCATACCGGTCAAACAGTCGAAAAAGTAGGAAGAGACAGCGATCGCGATTTCTGGATGTCGGCAGATGAAGCTATGACATACGGCATTGTGGATGAAGTATTAAGAAGCAATCCGAAGAAAAACAAAAAATAAGGAGCCTCATCCTTATTCGGGCTAAAGAATACCGTTTATTCAACTTTAAAAACAATCAAATTATGAATCAATATAATCTGGCTCAATTAAATCTTTTGGGCAAATCAGAAGACGATGAAGAAGATGATGAGGAAGAAAAGCCCATTGTAGACAAACCTGCTGCGGGTAGTAAGGCTGCCAAAAAGATGGAAGAAATGTTCTTCCAGAACAGAACCGTTTACTTATGGGGGCCGGTAGAAGACAAATCGGCCAAAGATGTAGTGAGCAAACTATTACTGCTGGATGCAGATAAACCGGGTGAGGAAATAAAATTTTATATTAATAGCCCCGGAGGAGTGGTAACCAGTGGTTTTGTTATATATGATGTTATGAAAATGATACAGTCGCCGGTTTCCACAATCTGTATGGGCCTGGCTGCAAGCATGGGGTCCATCCTGCTTTCCGGTGGTGAAAAAGGCAAGCGTTTTATTTTCCCCCACGGCGAAGTGATGATACATCAGCCAAGTCTCGGAGGATACTTCCAGGGCGTTTCAGCCGATCTGGAAATACATGCCCGGCAAATCCAGAAAACTAAGGAAATGAGTGCGAATATACTCGCCGAAAACTGCGGACAACCTTTTGACAAAGTTTTACTGGATTTGGAACGTGACTACTGGATGGACGCTGAAGAAGCGATAAAATACGGCATAGTCGATGTGATTCTGGACAAACTATAAAAAGCCCCCATCTATGTAGCATAAAAATAGAATATACTTTCCCATTAAACAGCCCCGGAAATAACCGGGGCTGTTTAATGTATTGAATTTAAGCAGGATTGCCTTTCTACTTCCGGTCCATTATATATACTACCTTCTCCCGCCGGCCCAGGAAATAGCTTAGAGAAAGCTGCAATCCGGGCATACGGAACAACCGGCTTACCGCATCAGAATTGCCCTTTGCATTATCAGCCAGCACTTGCACCAAACGAGCATCAATGGAAACATTTTTGGAAAAATCGTAAGAAACACCTGCTACATAACCCACTCCCCAGCGCGGTAAAAATTCCCGCTTCTCATCAAATCCGCCAGGAACATTTGCAAAAGGCATATTGGTAAAGCTACCGCTGCGCTCAACCCTGTTTATAGCTACTGCAGTTTGCTTTTGCCAATTCATCGGAAAGGCCCGCTCTATTTGTATACCGCCAAAGGTCGAAATCCGCCCAAAGTTATAGCTGATCGTAAGCGGCAGTGACAAAGTGTAAAAGCTGTTTACTTTATAGGACGAAGTAATTGTTTGCTCTTCGCCGGAGAACAGCCACTGATTACCCGCTTCCTTCGCCACCACCCCGTTATATTGCACGGAATAATCATCAATCGTGTAATTATTCCAATAGTGACTAGTAACCCTTACTTCAGCAGACAAGGTGATTCGCTCGCTTAAGGAATATAATGCTGCCAGCCCGGCCTGCATACCCCATGCCCCTGGATTACCGATAACGGTATTACCTCCTACCAGCAATGCAGCATAGAGTTTCCGCGAGCCATCGAAGTAATTAGCCAGGCCACTGGTAGTATAACGGACAAGATCATTCAGTTTTTTCGGATCTACTTTACGTGTTGATACTTTATAACGCTCAAGAGGAACAAGGTTGCTCCATTCGGTAGTCAGGTTGCGCTCTGTCATTTTAGCCATGGGCACCAGGTTACCAGAGCCCGATTTTTGCAGTTTTTCCAGCGTCAGTAGCTCCATTGAGCTCAGGGGCACATAGCGAACCTTTTCCACCCGGGTTACTGCAATCGTATCCTGTACTTTAACCAGCCTATTTTTTGCGATTGCAGAAGAGGGCTTGTAGCGCTCCACTACTTCTATACGTTTTAAAGTATCCCATTCTTCTTTATACAAGTTTCCGGCTTCATCCCGTACAATTCTTTTATTACCCAAGGCAACATAGACCCTATCGGCGCTCTTGTCTTCTGCAACTTTTGAATGGCTACCGGACCGTTCACCGTTTGTTTCTTCATTTTTCCTGGTAGTTCTCTCTTTCTGCAATTTCCCTGAAAGACTTCTAGCTCCTGGCCCCCCGGCCGTAGCACCTTGTGTATCAGGAATTATCGCCTTGCCTGCGGCAGCCGGTAATTCCTGCGTAGTTTTATGTCCCGATGCTGATGAAAGATGACCGGTTGATTCCGGCGGCGATGATGCCGCATATTGTGGCACAGGAAGAGCTTTCACAGCCACCTGCTTTTCCGTTGCGGTGCGGCGGTTTGTTCTGGCAGACAAGGCAGCGCCGGATGTCAAAGCAGCAGGCTGCTCGGCAAATCCTTTATTTTCGCTGCTATTTTGTCTTTTCGGATATTGCGACTCTTTTAGCCCTGTTTTGCTTCTATAGCTTCTATCTTCCGCTCCCGGTGTCTTGCTACCCGATGAAGAATATGCAGGGACGCCTTTTGACGCCAGTACCGTCGATGCGGCTATTTTCTGCTTGTCTGGCAAACTATGACGTTCCTCTTTCAGCGCGTAATAAGTCGCTGCACCTCCTGCCAGCATGAGCAATGACAGCAGGGGCACAATATAACGGCGCACGGAACTCCCGGAACGCATAGCGCCGCCAACCGGCATTTGTTTATCCAGTAGGTTCTTCATCTGAAGCCAGCCCTCTCCCCTATTCTGCTCCTCGTTGTCTTTCAGCCTCCCGAACACTTTATCAATATGGATAAAATCTTTTCCCCAATCCATACCGTTCCTATTTTTTTAAATGTAAGTTTAGTTTCTCTATTTTTTCCTTTAATATGCGGCGCCCCTCAGAAACATGCCATTTTGAAGTTCCTTCACTGATTTTGAGAATTTTTGCGATTTGCTTGTGCGACAAATCTTCCAGAACGAACATATTGAAAACTGTCCTTGTCGCCTCCGGAAGGCTTTGTAGCAGATTAAGCAAATCATTATAGTACAATCTCCCGGCATGATCCTTATTAACAAACTCCTCTTTTTCAGCCAGCAATATTTTTTGCGTATACTTCAGGTTGGCCGCAGCGTAATCGGCAACAGCATGGAAAACTATACGCCTGAGCCAGCCTTCAAAAGACCCTTTAAAGGAAAAGGTATTCATTTTTTGAAAAGCACGTAAAAAGCCATTGTTCAATATCTCTTCGGCCTGAGTCTGCTCCGGAAAATATCGCTTGACCATCCCCATCATCCTGGGGTAGAACAGATGGTAAATGCGGGACTGGGCGCCTCGTTCATTACGAATACACCCTTCTATAAGTTCCTGAAGTTCATCAGTTTTTACCAGTACATTCTTATATGCCAATGCTATGGACAATATTTATCTGCTTTTTCCTTGTTGTAAAAGACAAGTAAGCACACCCTAAAGGTTGGGATGCCCTTTGTAAGGTAGTGATTTTAGCAGAACTTTCCAATTCCCGCGGCAATACAGATGCTTCGCCAGCATTTTTCCCGGCCGGTATGAACCCTTACAATACAGCTATGGTCCTGGCGGCAAAGAAATGCATTGCCTGCCAGGACCATAGTCCACTCCCTATATTATATACTTATACTCCTAGGCCCCGGGAAGTTTTTCTTACGTCTTTGCCTGAATAATGGCATTATTTCTCGAGCCGTATGTCGTGCCTTAATGCTGTCGGGCCATTTCCTCCTGCGCCATAATAGATTGGGCCTGCATCATAGCTTGCTGTGCTTTATTACGATCGCCCATACCCTGGTACACCTGTGCCAGGATCTGGTAGAAGTCGGGACGGGATGCATCTAACTGGGTCGCTTTCACTAATGCGGCTTCGGCCTCCTGTAAGCGGCCTACCGAGGCCAGGGCAATGGCATAATTGCTATATACCATTTCGTCGGAACTGTCGGTTTTCAGAAACTCGGCATATTGCTGTATAGCGGTATTGAAATCTTGCTTTTGAAGCGCCGTATATGCATAAAAACTCGCCTTGCTGCTCCGCTTGATTACCACGCCAATGGGCACGCCATCCACCTCAGTCGAATAGACCACATTGGCCGGGGGCCATTTACCATTTTGCAGTTGCCAAACGGATACAAAGCGGCCATATGTTATATAATAGTCCCAATCCTGCTGATTACGTTCATAATATCGTGCATATTGCGAAAAAATCCAGGAGGTATCTTTCCGGAAATAAGTATCCATGCCTTCCATATTGGTCAGTACCCTCAATTTCTGTCCATTCGCAGGGCGCGGTACATTTTTCAGTATCCACGCGGCCGACGCCTTTCCCGAAACCAAATAATAATCAAGATCATAGCGGCCAAATGCTCCGGCAGGGCCGCCCACAAAACTGTTAAAGTAAACATATTGATGCGGATGGCTTTTAATGGTCCAGGCCATTACGGGCAATAGGCCCACAAATGCCACGGCCAGAGGCACCCATTTCCACTTATTTTTAAGCATTGTTCCCAGGATATCGACACTAAAAACAGCCATCATCACAAAAAATGGATAAACAAAGAAGACGTGGCGCCAGGTATCGTATACGGTAGACTTCTTGTATATGATGTATAAAATAGGGAACAAAGCACAAAAGAAAAGAAGAAATATAGTGAAAATGCCATACTGCTTCAAAGCCTTGGGGAGCAACGGTACGAAAAGGCAGGCCAGCACCATTATTATAATGGGATTGGAAATAAATATCCATTGGAATTCATAATACCAGGGCATATCCATACTGGAGTAATATACTCCGTCGAACAATACACGGATATTCACCTCCCTGTTAGCCATTTCTTTAAAGGCCACAAAAAAGTTGCTAATGGGCGCCTGCAAGCCGAATGGCCAGGTAAGTAACCCCAGAATATAACCACCAGCCAAACCTACCAATATGCTTAGGGCTACCTTTTTAAACAATTTGTAGTTATTCTCTATCAGCAGTTTGCGCCTCGAAGTATTCAGCACGAGATAGGCCACGACAATTACACCTGCATAAGCAATAAAAAGCAAGCCTCCCGCCGAGCGCATACCGAATACAATTCCCCATCCTAATCCAAACAGAGCTGTTTCCCGCCACAAATTCTTCCGGGTATCGAAATCTTGCAATATCCTGACAAGGTAATAGATACCCATAGTCATACCCATAGCAAACGGAATATCTTTCCCATTATTCATACTTTCACCAAATATTCGGGGGGAAAAAAGCATAAAGACAAAGGAAAGTACAGCTATCCACCATTTCTTGTTAGCCAGGCGATAAGCCAGTAAACCGGTAAACATGAATAGCAATACTCCGAAAATAGCGGAAAAGAAATGCCTAACATCCACAATATGCCATGAGGGAATAGCGCGGTGTACCGTTTCTGTCAGCAGGTCAAACATTCCGCCGTAAAATTGCATACCTCTTATATTAGCGCCGAATTTACTATGCGATTGCTTATCATAGTCAATAGCCTGTTGATCGCCATATGCAAAATAATTGAAAATGTCGATCCCATATTGAATCTCAACATCCTCATCACCGCACTGGCCAAACTGGTTACTGACCAGGGGCATTATAATAAGGGTAGCAATACAGAGTGCCCAGAAAATGCGTTTCCATATTTTATTGTCCATATCTCTAGTATTAGATCAAAAGTAAAAAGTCAGCATTAAAAACAGAAATGTGTATTGATGGGTAATATACATAAGCAGGAAAATATTTTAAAGCTTTCCCGGAAAGGGTAGGTCTATTGTTGAATTTGTTTCCTGTATTTGAAGTATATTTTTAAGATCTCAAAGGGTGCAACCAGAAAATCTTTTAATTTCAGTTTAGAGCCTTTTATCTCTATCCATTGATCCAGGGGAATTTCCCATACATGCGCACCATAATGCACTCGTCCGAGATGATGTTGGATACGCAAAAAAATCTCAACGTCAAAAAACCACTTGCTGTTAAAAGGAACAGCAAAGGCAACCGGCACTATATCCGATCGGAAAATCTTCAATCCGCACTGAGTATCATAATTAGTTAAACGGAGCAGGGTATCGTAGTAAGTGGTAAAAATCCGTCCAAGGTAATAGCGGACCATATTCCGGCGGATTAATTTGCCTACCAGCTTTACACGCGCACCGGCGGCCATAATTAGATTATGTTCCAGCATTGGCATGAGCAGGTTATCTATTTCTGAAAGTGGTGCAGAGAGATCAGCGTCAATAAATCCGATCATTTGATAGGCCCGCTTTTGCTCCAGATGTTGCATAGCACGCCTGATGGTCTCTGCCTTACCCCTGTTTACATTAGAATTGTATAAAAAGATATTCACCGGATTTTTCTCCATGAGCCCCTCAATAACCTGTACTGTGCCATCGGTACTACCATCATTACAGAACCAGAGGTCTATACCGGGCCGCTCATGCGCAAAAGCCAGGAACGCATTTATATCCAACCTTTTCTCCTCATTGAAGCAGGGTATAATCATTGCAATTCCGGCCGCCATATAATACTATAAAGGTTCTCTCATTCGTAAAGGATGTTATCGTCATTGTGTTGACTCATCCCGGTTAACTATAATATATCCAAAGGTGAACAAAAGTACCGTATTATCCTTTTCCTTCCAAACCAACGCTAAACAGCCAGCCCGGCCTATACACCGGGCTGGCTGTTATATGCTGCGGGCAACCTTAGCCTTTTGTTTCGCGTAACGAAAACGCCATTAATCATACATCGCCTCAATCTCGCTTTCGTACCGTTCATTAACCGCTTTTCTTTTTACAGACAATTTCGGGGTCAGAATACCGCTGTCGACAGTCCATTCTTGAGGCAGAAGGGTAAACTTCTTAATTTGCTCTACATGCCCAAATTCCGGATTATACCGGTCAATTTGTTGCTGTATCAATTGATGCACTTCCGGCAGCTTAATCAGCTCTCCATTGTCCGCAGGCAAAGGTTTTCCTTCGTTTTTCAACCTATTTCTTATCTGGTTAAAATTAGGCACTATCAGGGCCGCTACGAACTTGCGTCCGGGTCCGACCACCATCATTTGCTCAATAAAGGGGCTCTCCCTCATTTTATTTTCTATAATCTGTGGAGCTACATATTTCCCCCCGGATGTTTTGAACATTTCCTTTTTGCGGTCTGTAATGCGGAGAAAGCGGCTCTCCACCCAAACTCCAATATCACCGGTATGGAACCAACCTTCCGTATCGATATCTATTGCCGTTTGCTCCGGATTTTTGTAGTAGCCGGCCATTACATTATTTCCCCGGCACAATATTTCACCATCTTCGGCCAGTTTTACTTCGACATTTTTTATCAGCGGGCCAACCGTACCGATACGGCGCCCTTCATTTTCGCGTTGATTAACTGAAATTACGGGAGAAGTTTCCGTTAAACCATAGCCCTCCATAATAGTTATCTGGGCGGCAGTGAATATACGGATTAATTTCTCAGACAGGGCGGCAGAGCCACTAACGATAGCCTTCACATTGCCGCCCAGCGCTTCGCGCCATTTCTTAAATATCAGCTTATTGGCCAGCCAAAGCTGTATGCGGTAAGATAGACTGCCCCGGTTTATATTATCATACTTTTTCCCAAGTTTAACCGCCCAAAAGAAAAGGCTCTTTTTCCCCCCCTGCAATTCCATACCTTTCGCCATAATCTTCTCGTAAACCTTTTCCAGTAAGCGGGGCACACAGGTAAAGGCAACTGGTTTTACTTCTTTAAGATTATCGCCAATAGTGTCCATACTTTCTGCATAAAAAATGCTTAGCCCCATATGTAAACACACGTAGGTAATCATTCTTTCAAAAACGTGATTCAGGGGAAGAAAGCTTAGCGTACGCTCCCCCGGGTTCGTAAAATGAAATATGGGTGAGCTATCAATTACGTTACTTACAATGTTCCGGTGGCGCAACATTACCCCTTTAGGTTTGCCGGTAGTGCCCGAAGTATAGATAATGGTCGCTATTGTTTCAGTTGTAATACGGCTGCAAATCTCTTTCCTCTTTACTTCGCCTTCTGCTGTAGATTGCAGACTATCCCACTGCGCTACACCAGGTATTTCGTCGAAACTAAAAATATATTGCAGCGTCGGAACCTGGTCAAAAACCGGTTTAAAACGCTCGTAAAGGTCTGCATTATCAAAAAAGAGAATACGGACCTCGGCTTCATTTAAGATATATACAAAGTCGGCCGGACTAACTGTAGGATAGATCGGAGTAAGAATGCCCCCTGTTTGTTGTACGGCAAGATCTACCATTACCCATTCCGGACGATTGTGTGCTACTATCGCGATTTTTTCCTGCTGCTCCGGTACGAGCTTTGTATTATGGATGCCCAAACCCAGCAAACCTGCAGCCAATTCCTGCGATTTGCCCACCGCTTCCTTATAAGATAAAGGCTTCCAGGCCCCCTTTACTTTCGACGCCATCATTATTGCGGAAGGACGTTCCGATAGCTGCCGTTCAGCAAAATCAAATAAACGTTGCTCATTCATACACGACCAATTTACATGTTAAATATACGGCATTTCGGCTAAAATGAATAAACGTTCAGTTAAAAATGTCCGGAACAGGGAAGGGAAAAGAAACGAGGTCAAAAAAGGAATAAAAAAAAGGGGCTGTCCTTAGACTAACCCCTTTAATATATTTTAACCTGTTTAGTTACCTACTTATACGGCAGGTGCATTCAAAACATCATTCATACCTCGAACGGCTTCGGCAGATTTATTAAACAAAGCCTGAGTTACTTCATCTAATTTATAATCTACAATTTTCTCCCAACCATTACGTCCGATAACCACCGGTACGCCCAGGCATATATCGGATTGGCCGTATTCACCATCCAGGTATACGCAAGAAGTGATCAGTTTTTTCTGATCGCGCACAACAGCTTCAACAACGGCAGCTCCGGCAGCTCCGGGGGCATACCAGGCGGAAGTACCAATCAGTTTGGTCAATGTCGCTCCACCCACCATAGTATCGGCAACAATTTGTTTTTGCTGCTCCTCGGTAAGAAAGTGAGTAACCGGTACGCTATTCCAGGTTGCGTAGTTAATAAGCGGTATCATTGTGGTATCGCCATGTCCACCAATCACTACTGCATTAAGATCGGCTGGGCTGGCGCCCAGATGTTGAGAAAGCTGGTATTTAAAACGGGCGCTGTCTAATGCCCCTCCCATACCAATGATACGATTCTTCGGCAAACCAGAACTTTTCAGCGCCAGGTAAGTCATAGTATCCATTGGGTTGGAGATAACAACGATAACAGCCTCCGGAGAGTGCTCCAGTATATTTTTAGTCACCTCCTCCACGATACGGGCATTGGTCCCAATTAATTCTTCGCGGGTCATACCAGGCTTACGGGGTAAACCGGAGGTTATAACCACCACATCTGATTTCGCTGTTTTCGTATAATCGTTAGTAGAACCTGTAATTTTGGTATCGAAGCCCAGTAATGCTGCGGTTTGCATCATATCCTGCGCTTTACCTTCCGCAAAGCCTTCCTTGATATCCAATAGTACCAGCTCTTCTGCCAATTCTCTGCGGGCAATATTGTCGGCACATGTTGCTCCTACGGCACCAGCGCCTACTACGGTTACTTTCATTTTAAAAAATAAATTTTAGGTGAGCAATAAACTAAGGCAAAGGTACTATCAATTGATAAAAAGATTGGAATTTTCAGAACTTATATTCTTTCTTTTTTCTTTATCATACCAGGCAATCTCAGATCCCACCCCACTCCACAACCGCTTCAGAAAGCTTTATATTTCCATAAGCGATATAAAATCAGGCAGTAAACGATATACAAAGGGCAATATCGCTTCCCGGAACGGGATAGGCGTACGGCAATTATTAACTATAACCATATATTTGACCGGGGAACTGAAGTGAGGATAAGACAAA
>JBEBWN010000048.1:0-16444 GCA_040392235.1 Taibaiella helva
ATCCGGAAATGCCCGTTATTAATGAGAACAGCGCCTCCTGAACCGGAATCGACTACTGGCACAAGGAAATGGAAGGAACCTTCAATCTGATCGCCATCACCGGTTACTGTGATAAATGATTCTTCTGTTGACGTAGCAGTGTACACTCTATCTTCGCCGTCTTCTTTAATTGTATAGGTAGCAGTTACACCTCCCTGAACCATGTAGGTGTTAGGGCCTTGGTAATCATAGATAGAAAAAGAAATGGTTTGATTGTTGTTCGGATCCTTTTTCTTGCTATCCATAACACCGGAAACTGAAATGATACGTACGTTATCGACGGCGTTTTCGCTGAAATACTTTGTATTGGCAACGAATTGAACGCCATTGATCATAGCGGTAAAATCACCCAGGAAAGCATTTCGGATAGTGTCTCTTCCGGAAACACCGGGGGTAGGGTCATATTCGGAAGAACAGGAAGACGATACCACTACTAATCCAATACCAGCACAAATTAACGCCAGCCGAACAAATTTTATCATACTCTAAAGGAGTGTTTGTCTAATACTTTTACAAAATAATTCCTGTAAAGATATAATTTAGAAAGTAAAATCAAACATTTCATCAAAAAAAATAGGAAGGGAATAAGGCCTGTATTTTATATTATCGGTCAAAAAATATACCCCGCAGCTAAGGGCGAAAATAGAAGTAAGAGGGGCCGAGGCCGACCTGAAATGATTTTATTTTGGTTCCGGCGGCGCTGTAAATATCCACATTGCCTTTTTGAACAAAGCCTTTTGGGTCGCCTATATAAATGTGGTTTGTCAGGGTGTCTACGGCAAGCGCCCAGAAATACTGAAGGCGTTGGGCAGCAATAAAGGGTTGGACTGGCAGTTCAGAGGCACTAATAGCCATACGATAAACGCCGTTATAGCTTGTCTCGCCCGCGTAGTTGACGCCGAGGTAATAGAGTGTATCTCTTCCCGGATTCCATACAGGCTTCATAATATCGGCACCTGCCGGAAGTTTAAATGAGCGGAGTGTCTTTTTTGTTGCCGGATCAATTTGCGTTATAACTGCTTCCGCTAACTTCTGTACATTGCCGGATAGTACCCATAATTTCCCGTTTTTGTCTGTAAGTGCCTGTTGTGGTGCGGCTCCGTCAATCGTTATACTATCAGTTACCTGGTTTGTAAAGATATCGATCTCGTAAACAGAGCGGCATGCTGTATCCCAACAGCAGGCATATACTTTGTTGCCGGAGACTAACAAACCCTCGGTGTTGCTATAAGGCAGGGTAATCTTGCCGGTGACTTCGAGCGTTTTGTAGTCGACGATATGGATATCTTTATGGTACAGGCTACTCACATACATTGTATTTTCAGATACTTTAAGCATGTAACGGGGCTTGGATACGGAAATGGTTGCCTGGTAGCCGAAATTTGTATTGTTAATAACAACTATTTTGTCTGAGTTATTGATCGCTAAAAACAAATAATCGCCGATACCGGTCATGCTTTGAAAAACATCGCCTAAAGGTTGGTTGTTCTTTTGCGAATAAACATCATTAAAAACCAGGTCTTGTGTAATGTTGTAATAGGATAAAGAAGCATTACCATTGTACAAGCTACCCTCATTCGCAATGTATACTACACGTTCTTCGTCGACAATTCCCGGATGGCCGGGTAAGGGATCTTCCTCCGGTTTGTCTTTAACACATCCGGGGAGGACAAAAAGGGCAAGGAGCAAGTAAAAGTATCTGGAAAATATGGCCATTTGTTACTTTTTAATTACCTGTATCGTGCCAGTGTGGACTTCCGATATAAGGCGGAGAACATAAATTCCGGCAGGGTACTGTTTTAAAGAGATAGCCATATTATCATTTAATAGTCCCTGTTGCAGTAACGCGCCGCTAAAATCATACAGTGTGTATTGGCATTGTTGTTGTTGTGCCAGGTGTACATAAAGGTAGTCGTCTGTGGGATTGGGATATAATGTTATAGCTGTAGGCAAGGTTGTAGCTGGCAATGATGTCGGAGGCTTATTGCTATTAAGCACGCCCACAGCATTAAGGTCAAAACCTGAACTGGCAAAAGGAGTGGGAAATGGATCATTAATGATTTTGTTGTCGTTATCGAAAGAACCATATTGAGGGTCAATACTTCCTACAACGTCAACAATGCGGACATGCGTAATATTATGTACATCCAGGCCCTCGGCATTCTTTAGTTCTTCCAGGTCGAAAGGAGTGCCGTAACCTGTAAGGTATTTACCCGCCAGGTTATGGTAGAGGCGGGCATCGCTAAAGCTGAAATTGTCCAGTTGCAAACTGTCTTGCATAAAAGAAGATGCCGGGAAACGAACATAATTTTCGCCGTCGGAACTGACTTCAACAAAGGCCAGCTCCAGGAACGCCAGGGTATCGTTTCCCATCTGTGTAAACGCATTCTCGAAGACAGCAAAGTCGGGGCCCGGGCCATTTTTAATGCTGTAGGTAAAGGTGAGGACCGCAACGCCGCTGTCTCCCAAACTGAGTAACTCAATGCCCGGAGGACCTGAGATTTCATCGGCGTTATCGGGGCTGACTCTGCCGAGGCTTTTGTCTGCTATATTTATCCAGCCGGGCAGCAGGGAGCATCCGGAAGCCCAGTCTACGAAACGCGAATCCTCTTTAGCTATGGCATCGTGACCGGGCAGCGGCACCTGCGGCGCGTATTGTGCTACGATTTTAGTAGCTCCGGTAAGGAAGAATAAAATGGTCAGAAGACAGCGGCACATAAGATCAGTTTAAACTGTTTGAAGACGGTAGTATTTTATAATGGTATCATCAATCCGGCAATAGGCGCCGGATTGATATTAGTGTACAGGATATCAGTTTGTTTTAACAAACCGGATGTTTTCGGTCCACTGGCCATGTACATCTTTTACCTGTAATAAGTACATGCCCGCGGGTAAATTGGTTATATCAACTATTTGCGTTGGTGCCGTTGCTATAAGCGCTTTGCCCTCCAGGTTGTATACGGCGACCTGCGTTTTTTCCATACTATTAATATGAATTGTTGTTGTTGCAGGGTTGGGACTTATGCGGACCTTTGTTTTACTATTTTGAATACCGGCTATGGTATTTGAAGCCAGGGTTTGAAATGAAGCTGTATCCCATGCGGAGAAGTTGCCGTCACCGCATTTGGTCCGTATATGCACGTAATAGGTGGTAGCCGGTTGCAAGCCTTTTATCTCATAGGTAGTACCGTCGGTTTCGGTTGCTGTACCAAGGGGTTCTTTTGTGGCCGACTGGTCCCAGGCCAACTCATACCGAGCGTCGAAATCAGGAATGATATTGCTCCAGTTTATTGTAGCGCTTTCTTCATTGAGGCTTACGGCCGCTATATGCTGAACGGAAGGGCAAGACTCATCCAGTGTGATCAGGTTATCTATCGCAAAATAAAAGGGCGTCATGGTATTGGAAGAAGTAGCTTGGAAGGTAAGGCTATCAACTAATCCTAAGGACTGCAGGTTGACCCATTGCCATGCATCTACAACCTCACCGGACCCGTTAGCCAATATAAGTACAACGCTATCGGTTGTGCGTTGTTGTTTGAGGTATCCCCTTATCGTTAATTTATACCAGTCTGTCTCTTTATAATTTTCTTTTATCCAGTGATGTCCCCAGGTGGAGTTGGTAATATAGGCGCCTGCTACTTTTGCGCCGGTAGCCGGTACAGACAATTTGGGGCCATTTTCGACACTTTTGCCAAAGTCGCTCTCATCGGACTCTGCATAAGCAATTCCATAATTGTCAGAATAATCGACACCGCTTCCGGTAATGGCAGCCCACATATTATTAAAGGTGCCATCGATGGTATCTGTTATATTGGAATAGTTGAACAGGGACTGCATGCCACCATCGTAGCTAATGCGACCATAGAAGGTTGCATTGCCTGATGTAAAAGGATATAAGCCATCTTGCTTCAGGCCCTGGAGGTAGGACGTGTTCTCGGCAGGCAGCTTTAAATCGTCGAAGGTAACTATGGTTTGCGCGCTTAAGGGAAAGCTGGCAGCCAGGAGAGCTGCTGCTAAGACGGAATGTAGTTTGTATTGCATTGTTTAAGATTGAAGTTGAAACGTTATTACCGTCAAACGGTAGACGAGGCGAATACAACTATGCATCCAATCTTATTAGGTTGCAGTTATATGCTCGCTTTTGGTCCCGAAAGCCGCTGACATTCAATGATATGCAATGCAGGTTTTCTGACTCGTTTTTACTTCAAAAGCCTTCCCATCCTTAACGGACAGTGGCATGTTCGTTTGAAGCTGAAGCGGCATGACTGTTGAAATAGCGACTTCAAAAACTCACAGCAGCGGGCACTGTTCCGGTTTTGCACCGGATTCCCTTGACAATTGCGCGACAAAGGTAAACAAAAATTAAAATAATGGTCATTTTAGGTAGAATATGCGAAATTTGTATTTACATTTTAAATAGTACCGATTGCATCGGGGTAGGAGGAATGAACTTTCTGGTTACCGGATTAAAGGAGGCGTTCATATGAAATTTTCAATAGGAGATATTGTATTATTAAAGAGGACAGGCGAAGAAGGAAGGGTCGTTGCTTTTTTAAATGACGAGATGCTGGAAGTAGAAGTAGCACGCACGCATTTTACTGTATTTATTGTTGAGGTAGAGCACCCCTATTTAAAATGGTTTACAGAAAATAAGAAGACGAAACCTCCTGTTTCTGCTTCCATCGAAATGTTGCCGGTTGAAGAAAAGCAAAAAGGTCAGCTGCAGGTGCCGAAAGGGTTTCATTTTTGCTTTTTCCCGGTATATAAATTTGACGAATTTGAAGACGTGGTGGATAAAATAAAGATCTATTTTATAAACCAGATGCCCTATCAACTTCATTTACAATATGAATGTAGCCTGCATTCGGGATCTATTTTTACACATAAAACAGAGGTAGGACCTTTTTCTCATTTTTATCTGCACGATATTTCGTTTGAACATATGCATGAACAGCCCCGGTTTTGCTCGATTCTGACACAAACCGGGAATAGGGACCGTGGAAAATACCTGAGTGAAACATTGCGGATAAAGCCTAAAAAGCTTTTTGAGTATATCAGTTATGCACAAAAAGAGAATAATCCGATGTTTCACATCAAATTGGCCGACGATTTTCCGCCCCAATATAGGGACGAGGAAAAGCGAATCGATAAAGTGGATTTAAAGAATATCAGGAAGGGGCTGGTGCAGCAGGAACTTAAACAGAATAATAAGAAAACGAAGTCGAACATTTCCCGGTCTGCAATGCGGGAGATAGATCTGCATATCGAAAAGCTGGTTGATGAAGTGAAGGGTTTAAGTAATTTTGAAATGTTATCTATTCAGCTGGATGCTTTTGAAAGGGCTCTTTATGCTGCTATTGAGCAGCAGCAGCTTTCACTAATTGTAATACACGGCGTAGGCAAAGGACGATTAAAAGAAGAAATTCATGAAATATTGAAATCTGTTCCGGAAATTGCTTTTTTTCAGCAAGGCTGGAATCCCCGCTATGGCTATGGCGCGACCGAAATATTTTTTAACCAATAAAGATTTTTAGTAGTCGGCGAGCATGCATTATTGCGCTGCGTAGATACGACAAGCTTGTTTTAGAAATACAAAAAGGAGCCATTGAGGGGCTCCTTTTGTATTTCTAAAAGATACAAATAAGTATGATTAGGGGAAGATACCCAGTTCTTCATAAGCAACGCCCACTTTATTAATAGAACAGATGAAGGCTGCCGTACGCATATCTTCAACACCATTATAGGCTTTATAGGCTTCTCTGATTTCATGATAGGAGCCAATCATTGTGTCTTCAAGTCCGGAATATACCAGATCCACTTCATCGGGACCATGTAGTAAAACTTTTCTTTCCATTTCGTTTGCCCGTTTGCCCGTCATGAATTCCATTGTTTTCAGGATTTCGGCATATTGATTTTCGCTGAATCTTTTTTCCAGCCTTCCGTATCTTACATGGCTCAAATTTTTCAACCATTCGAAATAAGACACAGTTACGCCACCTGCATTTAGATACATATCGGGTACAACCAGTACACCTTTTTGGTTCAGGATTACGTCAGCATCTGGAGTTAAAGGACCATTAGCAGCTTCTCCCACAATTTTGGCCTTGATATTGGCAGCATTACCGGCATGGATAACGCTTTCTAATGCTGCAGGAATCAGGATGTCGCATTCTTGTTCCAGGGTAAGAGCACTTTCCGGGATACTTTCAGCTCCAGGAAAATTCAATATAGATCCTGTTTCTTTACGATGGAGGATTACTTTTTCCAGATCAAGCCCGCCAGGGTTGTAAATACCGCCTTCATATTCAGCAAGGCCTACAAGGATAGCGCCGCTTTCCTGGAAGTATTTTGCAGCATGGTAGCCCACGTTACCCAAACCTTGAACAATAACTTTTTTGCCGGCAATACCGGTAGGTAGCCCAAGTGCTTTCATGTCTTCTTCGACATTACAAACTTCTCTGATACCGTAGAAAACACCTAAACCAGTAGCCTCGGTACGCCCGCGTACACCGCCTTGCGCCAGCGGTTTTCCGGTAACACATGCCTGGGCATTTAACTCACCCGGATTTAACGATGCATAGGTATCCACAATCCAGCTCATTTCACGTGCACCTGTACCGTAGTCAGGAGCAGGCACATCAATTCCGGGGCCGATAAAGTTTTTCTTAGCTAATTCAGAAGTATATCTGCGTGTAATCTTCTCCAGTTCGAAGGGAGTATATTTTTTAGGATCTATTTTTATACCACCTTTACCGCCACCAAAAGGAACATTCACAATAGCACATTTATAGGTCATCAGTGCGGCAAGAGCCATTACTTCATCCTGGTTAACATCCATACTGAAGCGGATACCACCTTTACAGGGGAGTTTGTGGTGTGAATGTTGTACACGGTATGCTTCAATTACTTCGACACCATCACCAATGCGAACAGGAAATTTTATACGTAAGATAGAATTGCAGGCTTTGATTTGCTCAAGTATCCCTTTTTCAAATCTTGTAAATTTTGCTGCTTTGTCAAAGTTGCGTTCCACGCCCTGGAAAAAACTATACTCTGTATGATTTGCCGCCGGATGAATTGTTGCCGTATTAGCCATAAAACTTTATATAATAGTATAATGAGTGAGTGATTACTGTATTGTTATGATTAGGGATTTTGCTGTTGATTTTGCTCCATCTTTTTTATTCTCCTCTCTAAAAACGTCAGAAAGAAAATAATGCCGGCAAAAATAGTGCAAATAACCAATACAACAACATAAATTTTCCCGTTAGAACGAAGGGTATCCGCCATTTCGGGCCGTGCTTGCGCATAAAGGAAGTGAGGGAGGAAAAGTAAAATAGTGAGTATACACTTACGGAGTGTGTGTAGTACAATTTTATTGAAGTTGCTCATTGATTATATTCTTTTTTTCGATCAAATTAACTCTTATTAAAAGGGTTGCTATCCATGTGCCCAGAAGGGTCCATCCTATAATACCTATATAAAATGTAGGCCTCAGTTCCGGAGCCATATCTTTTGTATTGAAACCCGGGTTGCCTCCGTTGCCCGGATGCAACGAGTCGGTAAGCCTGGGCAATACAAAAAGCAGTGGAATCATGAGGGCAAATGCAAACACATTATACACTGCTCCTATTTTCGCTTTTTTATCGTAGTCCGGAATGGAAGAGCGCAAGGCAATAGTTGCAAAATAAATGAGCATGGAAATGGCAGAAGCAAGTTGCTTGGGGTCGTTACTCCAGGCTGCTCCCCAGGTGAAATGCGCCCATTCCATACCCGTTACCAATCCTAAAACGCCGTACAACAGCCCAACATTTATAAAATGTATGGAGCAGATATCATCTTTTAAATTGCCTTTTTGGAGATATCTTATGGAAAATACCAGACTTACAGTAAACAGGATAATCATACCAAACCACATAGGAACATGGAAGAACACATTACGTATGGTTTCATTAAGGATAAATTTCTCTGGTACGGGCAAAAGTAAACCGCCGATAAAAGTAAAGGACAAGAGAAGAATACAAAGTATTTTCCACCAGGATTTTCTCATTGAAGAAGCAGAAATAGTTATATAAAAGGTGAAAATTGTTGCACAAAGGTAGGAGGAATGTTGATATAAGTTACACCGTGATGTAATCATTTTTCAGCTTAACAAGCGGGAAACAGAAGCCAGTGCAGTAGGAATACATATTGCGGAAGCAGGAATTACTATTTAATTTGGTTATGCCGGTATTAAGACATTGTCTTTCATCATGAGGCAACGTACCTTTGCCGTAGCCCAAGAATTACAATTGTCATTAAAATGCTTACTATAATATCGGGAACCAATCGCAAAGGCAGCAGAACATTACAGGTAGCACAGCATTATTATAATGTTTTGCTGGAGAAGGGAATAGAGCCGAATTTGCTGTCTTTAGTGGATAAAAATGTGCTCGATAGAAACGAAGAGCTCTTGCAAATGGAAGCCGATATTTTGATCCCTTCCTCGAAATTCGTACTAGTAATGCCGGAATATAACGGCAGTTTTCCAGGTGTATTAAAGGCCTTGCTGGACAATACGGATATTAGAAAAAGCTGGTGGTATAAGAAAGTACTGCTGGTTGGTGTTGCAGACGGGCGCGGTGGTAATCTGAGGGGCATCGAGCATATGACCAATATACTGCACTATCTGAAAATGAATGTTCATTATAATAAATTACCCCTGTCCCGGATTAATGAAGAAATGGACAAGGAAGGTAAGTTTATGTTTCCTGCCACACTTACTGCTATCGACGAGCAACTCGAAGCCTTTATTGGTTATTGACGCGGAAAAGCTATGGCCCTTAAGTTATTTTGTAACCTGAGACGCCAGCCACTTTTGCAGCTGCGCACTGATAATTTCCGTTTCGATCAAAAAACCATCGTGACCATAGTCTGAATCGATTTCTTCATAGCGACATTCGGGCAGGTGTTCTGCTATGTATTTCTGTTCGGTTGTAGGACAAAGAATATCGCTGCTTATACCGATAAGCAGGGTAGGTTGGCTGATGGTATGTAGTATTTCAGAAAGATCCCCGGCTCTTTCTCTGGAAATATTATGACTGTCCATTGCTTTGCCGAGTTTCCAATAGCTGTATGCGTTAAAGCGTTGAACAAGTTTATCGCCTTGATAATTGATATAGCTGCTGGCTTTGAAATTGTCTTTTTTATTATTGTCTGGATCCGCCTGATGCCGGTTCATCAGGTGGTAATTTCGATAGGTTAATAGTCCGACACCCCTGGCTGCTTTTAGTCCTTTGGCACCGGCGTCGGGCAGGGGCAAACCGAATGTGCAATCGGCTTCAATAGCCAGTCTTTGAGCGGTGTGGATGGCTATACCCCATGCACTTTCCATTGCAGACGTCACGAGCAGGAACAGGTGTTGTATTTTCTCTGGTTCGCTGATGGCCCACTCCATTGCCTGGTATCCGCCCATGCTGCCGCCAGCTAACAAAAAAATCTGCTGAATTCCCAGGTGTTCTCTAAGCAGGCTGTGTGCACGACACATATCCCTGATCGTAATGTCCGGGAAATTTTGATAGTAGGGGGTATTGGTGCGGGGATCTATGCTGAGCGGGCCGGTAGAGCCATAACAGCTACCAATGATGTTAGCGCAGACTATAAAGTACTTTTCCGGGTCTATTACCGTATTAGGCCCTACCATTCCTTTCCACCAGTCGGCAACATCTGAATTTGCTGTAAGGGCATGGCAGATCCATACAACATTATCTTTGCTCGCATTTAATGTGCCATATGTATGGAACCCAATATGTAGTTCGGGCAAGATAGCACCACATTCTAATGTAAATGCCTGTTTATAATGAAATACTTGTTGCATAATGGATTTCCTGATTCTTTTGTCTGCGGTGTGCAAAAGTAACGGCTGAACCTTAATTTTGTACGAAATTTATTTTATGCCTGTTATTCATATTCAATATCATAGTGGCGCAAGGGTATTTACCGCAGTAGACCATGGCGGGAATCAGGTAAACTTCCAGTCAATACCCAACGGTACGGAAACAGAACATCCGGAAGCGACAAGCCGTGGTGTCCGGCCGATGCAGGCACTCCTTATGGCTTTAGGTACGTGTAGCGGAATTGATGTAGTCGCGATTTTAGAAAAGCAGCGCCAGTTGTTTAGCCGGCTTGAAATTAAGGTAACCGGCGAAAGAGAGGAGGGTAAAGTGCCTGCGTTATGGGTAAAAGCACATATTGATTTTGTTTTAGAGGGTACGCTGGAGCGCGAAAAAGTAGAGCGGGCCGCAGCACTTTCTATTGATAAATACTGCTCTGTTGCGGAAACCTTGCGTAGAGCCGGTTGTATAATATCGTACACTGTACACCTTTAGTTATATATTGAGGAGGAGGATGGCACAGTAGACTGAATTGACTAAATAAAAAATAATAATGGATCCGAAAACACAGGCAATACGTATACAAACAGATCGTACCGGTCAAATGGAGCACTCTGTTCCGCTATATCTTACCAGCAGTTTCTGTTTCGATAATTCGGAAGAGATGAGGGCTACTTTCGCAGACGAGCGTGAAGCCAATATCTACAGCCGCTTTATTAACCCTAATGTGACCGAATTTACCGATAAAATTGCCGCATTAGAGGGTACTGAAGCGGCATACGCGACAGCTTCGGGAATGAGCGCTATATCGGCGACTTTCCTGGCGCTGTTAAAACAAGGCGACCATCTATTGAGCTGTAATGCCATTTTTGGAAGCACTCATACTATTTTGAGTAAATATCTGCCTAAGTACGGGATTTCGTACTCTTATTTTCCTGTCGACAGGCCGGAAGAATGGGAAGCGGCTATACAACCTAATACGAAAATGATTTTTGTAGAGTCGCCAACTAATCCTGGTTTGGACATTTTAGATCTGGATTTGTTGGGGCAGATTGCGCAAAAACATGGATTGGTATATGTTGTAGACAATTGCTTTGCTACCCCTATAGCTCAGCGTCCTATTACGTATGGCGCTGATCTAATTGTTCATTCTGGTACGAAATGGCTGGACGGACAGGGGAGGGTATTGGCTGGTGTAGTTGCCGGAAAGAAAGACCTGATTAAGGAAATTTATCTTTTTTGCAGGAGCATGGGGCCTTCTCTGTCACCATTTAATGCCTGGATCTTGAGTAAAAGCCTGGAGACGCTGGATGTTCGTATGGAACGCCATGCTGCCAATGCATTGTATATTGCCCGGGAATTGGAAAAGCACCCTGCCCTGAACTGGCTTAAGTATCCTTTTTTGCCTTCCCATCCTCAATACGATATTGCTATGCGTCAGATGAAGAATGGAGGCGGGATTGTTTGTTTCGAACTTAAAGGTGGCTTAGCGGCGGGCAAGGTATTCCTGGACCGGCTGAAGATGCTGTCGCTGACTGCTAACCTGGGAGATACCAGAAGTATAGCCTCGCATCCGGCCAGCACTACGCATGCCAAGCTTTCGGAAGAAGAACGGCAGGCAGTGCAAATCACGCCAGGGCTGATCCGTATATCTGTCGGACTGGAGCATAAGGACGATATTTTAAATGATATTCTTCAGGCACTGGAGTCATGATGGAAATGCCGTATAGCATTTCGTAAATAATATATCTGGATACCGGCGCTCAAATAAAAAGTACCCCGCTTTAAAACGAGGTACTTTTTTAGATTTAGCCAGCCGCCGATGTGGCTGATGCTATCAAATAAAACGTCTCATTTTCCAGACACCAAAAATGGCTTCTTTCATAATGCCTTTCGACATTTTAGAAACACCTTCTTTCCGGTCCACAAAAGTGATGGGAACTTCTTTGATTTTAAACCCGAGCTTCCAGGAACGATATTTCATTTCAATCTGGAATGCATATCCGATAAACCGGACCTCATCAAGTGGAATTTTACTCAGAACTTCTCTTTTATAACAAACAAAACCCGCAGTGCAATCCTTAACCGGCATCCAGGTAATTAAACGAACATACACAGAAGCTCCGTAAGAAATGAAAATACGGTTTAAAGGCCAGTTTTTTACTTTTCCTCCGGTAGTATAGCGGGAACCAACCGCAACATCGGCTCCTTCGTTGCAAGCTTTATAGAGACGCAGTAGATCGTTTGGGTCGTGGCTGAAGTCGGCATCCATTTCGAAAATAAACTCATATTTTCGTTCTAAGGCCCACTTAAAGCCAAAAATATAGGCGGTACCAAGACCCTGCTTTCCCGACCGTTCCGCAAGATGGATGCGGCTGGAGTATTCGGTCTGCAGAGATTTAACGATGTCAGCAGTGCCATCGGGAGAACCGTCATCGACAACCAAAACATGAAAAGCTCCCGTTAAAGACATGACTTTCCGGAGGATGTTTTCAATATTTTCTCTTTCGTTATATGTTGGTATGATGACTAGCTTGTCCAAACTGTATTGTCGTTATATGGTTTTATTAGAAAGATTTCTTTGTAGAAAACGGTTATTTTTTTAAAAGCATTTTATTGAGGATCTCTGAAATGATTTGCTTTGTGTGCAGTGCAAAATCGGCATTCATCATCCAGTCATAATATTGCGGTTCTTTTTTAAAGACTTCTTCTACCGCTATGCCTTTATACTTACCAAAGTTGAAAACGGCTATGCCATTTTTAAGTGTAATTCTTCTGGCATAGTCAACAAATTCATCCCCCCCGGTATAGTCGTGTAAAAAGGTTACATTTTTACCCAGGTCTTCATATTTATCCAACTGTGCTTCCAGCACGTCTATTGTAGCCAACACATCGGCTTCGGCACTATGTGCATTAAGCAGTTCTTTGTTGCAATAAAACGAGTAGGCCGCGCTTAGGGTGCGGGCTTCTTTTTTAAAGAAGACCTGTTGTACGTCTATAAATTTTCTTGCCTTAAAGTCTATGGGCAGGTTAGACCTGAGAAATTCTTCGGCCAAAACGGGAATATCAAATTTGTTGGAATTATAGCCGGCAAGATCACAATTGTGTAAGAACAGCTTTAACTCGTGTGCTACCATTTTGAAGGTCGGGGCATCTTTAATGTCCTCATCATAGATACCGTGGATTGCAGACGAAGTAGGCGGTATGGGCATCTCCGGATTAATGCGGCGCACCCAGGATATACGCGATTGATCTGGTAATAGTTTTACCACAGCGATCTCTACAATACGATCTTTTACGGGATCAACTCCCGTGGTTTCGAGGTCAAAAAAGGCTATCGGACGTTCAAGTTGTAAATGGGCCATGGCGCATTGCAAAAAATTCGGGTAAAAATAGTGCAAAAACCTGAATAGCCAATATTTACAAGGCGATTTTGGCTGTTAATCGCCATAAGATGGTTTTGTGTAGATTAACAGTTGGTATTATATAGGGAACAACACTAAAATTGAGATCGGATAGTTTGATGAGAATGAAAATAAAAGCAGAAAACAGCAATCTGTTTTCTGCTTTTGTGGCCTCGCCAGGAATCGAACCTGGATCTGGAGCTTCGGAAACTCTTATACTATCCATTGTACTACGAGGCCGGTATACATAGAGGGTTTCTTTTTGCCGTGCAAAGGTAATGTTTAACCTTAACTTTTTATAAAGAATGTTGATTTTAAACGGAATTTTTTTTGACGCCTTTATAAGGCTACACCTCCGTAGGCTGTTTTACGGACGTCGACTTGTCCTTTGACTCTTTTTTTGAACGGAAGGATACATGACGTTGGAAAAAGTAGCTGAAAACAGCGATAAGCGCTGCTGTCAATGTCTGGGAAGGTGTAGCCCAAAATCCACAAAAGCCGGCAAAGAAATGCAGTAATGCGTAATTTAGTACAATATTTAATACCTGAAGGGTGGCATACCGGAACAGTTGCACTCTCCCTTTTAGGTGAGACTCCTGAAAAACTACGAACTTGGATAAAAAAAAACCTATAGGGAAACTCACTATAAAAGAAAGTACATAAGCTGCGATGTAACGTGTTATGGGCAAGAACCCGGCGAGGCGGACAAATTCTTCTTTTCTTCCATCAGCCCAGTCTAAATAAACATAGGGGGCTAGCACAAAATTATAGCTCACAAAATAAATAATCAGGCTTAGCAGGGTAACACTACCACCACAAGCCAGATAACGGAAGGTTTGGACAGGTATCCATCGGGAAAAATAGGGATGGAAAAAATCTATAAAAGATAAAATACCATTTCTTGCAGCATTAAACTTTCTGCTTTCTCTATAATGTTTCACGGATCGCAAAAGTAAGGAATTCAATAAAAATGAGCAGAAGATATCACTATTGGTGTAATTTGCTCTCCTAATAATAAAGTATTAACGGCATTTGGCAATAATTAAAAGGATATTATATAGTAGTTTATTTGCGGCGTGTTGCGCTGTAGGGCTGAGTATGGCTACGGAGCGCCTGTTATTAGGTGAGCGTCCATACTTTTTTACCTTTCTGCATGGCTTTATTGCGGCTAATACCTTATGTATATATAATATACATTATTATGTGAAAAATATACAGCCTGGTGTCTCGGATCGAGCGGACTGGTCCAGGCGGCATCGCTGGTTGCATGTTTTTTTTATCTTCGGAGGGGCGGTCTTTTCGCTTATCTGCCTATGGTTTTTACCCTTTAAAGTTATCTGCGTTAGCATTTTTCTAGGTGTACTTGCTCTTGGCTATTCGCTACCTGTTCTTCCTTTTCCGCAGAAAAAAAGGTTAAAGGACTGGGGTATTTTAAAGTTAATATTACTATCGACAGTTTGGACGAGTGTAACGGTTGTGATGCCCATGTTTTATTGGAATAAGCGGTTTGAGGCATACGACGTGGAGTTTTTGCTGCGCTTTGTTTTTATGCTGCCTTTGTGTATCGCATTTGATATCCGTGACAGGGATACGGATAAGGAAAATAGCATTTATACTTTGCCTAATGCAATCGGACTGAGCGCTTCGTACCGGCTAATGTATTTCTGCGAATTTCTGTTTTTGACATTGGCTGTATGGCAGTATGTACGCTATCCGGTATTACATCGTTTAATAAGCGGTATTGTTATAATGAGCATTGCTTCATTGGTATTATTTTACTCTAAGAAGGTAAAGACGGATGTTTTTTATCTCCTCTTTGTTGATGGTATGATGTTGTTGTACGCCGCATTGATCTTTTTTTCCTGAATTGACCTGTATTGCGGATACGAGAGGTGACGTATCTTTGATGCTGAATTATATGTTGATTGTATGATCCGCTCTTTGGTTTTGTTAATTGGTGCTGTATTTTTTGTAGTAAAAGGCTTTGGTCAAGAGTTGCATACCATATTGCGACCCGGTGATCTCATCTTCCAGGATATAAGTTGTGGGAAAATGTGTGATGCGATCAAAGAAGTAACGCAGGGCTATGGGGGTAAGGATTATTCACACGTTGCTATGGTCATTACAGGAGGGAAGGGGGCTTCTGTAATTGAAGCCGTAGGAGCTGGCGTTAAAGAAACGTCGTTGGATTCGTTCCTGGCAAAAACAAAGAAGCCTGTACTGGTTGGCCGTGTTAAGCAAGCCTACAGCCCATTGACTTCCGCTGCCATAGCTTTTTCCCGTAAGCAAGTTGGCGTACCCTACGATGGCGATTTTCTTTATGATAATGGAAAGTATTATTGCTCGGAGCTGGTATACGACGCTTATCTGTATGCGAATGACGGAAAGCCATTTTTTACTTTACAACCAATGACTTATAAGCAACCCGGGTCTGGAGCATATTACCCGGTATGGGTTACTTATTTCCAAAACAAAGGACAGGATATTCCCGAAGGACTACCAGGTTGTAATCCCGGCGGTCTTTCACTATCTGATAAGTTGGATATTATTGGCGAATGGTAAAGCAGAATAGAACTGCTAGCGGAATCGTGTTGCAAATGTTGAACCACAATCTTTGCGGATTGGGTGATATCTTGGCCATCTAAAACCCTATCTTTGCCCAATGGCAAAAATTTTCCTTCGTAAAAAGATCAGCACACGCATAGCAGATGGACATCCCTGGATTTTTGTAAACGAAATTGGAGATGAAGACGGGACTTATGAACCAGGTGATATTGTTGAGGTCTTTTCTTCTAACGGATCTTTTGTCGGACGAGGCTATATAAATCCTGCATCACAAATTAAAGTGCGGTTGTTGACCCGGAATCAACAGGAACAGATTGACGAGGCTTTTTTTTATAATCGTATAGAAAAAGCATGGCAGTACCGGCAAAAACTGGGTTATATGGAAAACTGCCGTTTGATTTTTGGAGAAGCAGATGAATTACCGGCCCTGATCATTGACAAATTCAATGATTACCTGGTTTTGCAAACCCTGGCGCTCGGAATAGAACGTTGGAAAGAAGCTATTGTAAAGGCCTTGGAGCGGATATTTAAGCCTAAGGGTATTTACGAAAGAAATGACGTGCC
>JBEBWN010000049.1:0-16424 GCA_040392235.1 Taibaiella helva
TGGCCCTGCTGGGTCCTTTATTCACTACCGTTATGGTGTAGCTTACCGTGTCGCCAACATACGGAGTGGTTTTGTCGACCACCTTGGCCAGGCTCAGATCAATCAACGGTTTAGGTTGCACGCTTACAGAATCCTGGTCATCTTCCAGCGGATTGTTATTCCCGGGAGTACTGTTTTTATCCTTTTCATTGGTGGCACTTACCTCTGCAATATTGAGATAATTTCCGGATGCATTAACTCTGGCCTTGATCGTCAAGGTCTTGCTCGAACCGCTATCAATATCACCAATAGTCCAGGTGCCTGTTGCCGGTTGATAATCATTAGCCGGTAATGAGCTTACGTAAGCTAATCCGGAGGGCAGGTTATCTGATACGGCTACACCTGTGGCTTTACTAGGTCCTTTGTTTACAACAGTGAGGGTATAGCTAACGGTGTCGCTTACAAATGGCCTGCGCTCGTCAACCGTTTTTGTCAGGCTCAGGTCAACAAGTGGAACAGGCAATATACGTACAGAGTCCTGGTCGTCTTCAGCAGGGTTATTATTGCCGGGAGTACTGTTTTTATCTTCCTCGTTGGCTGTAGCTACCTCTGCAATATTCAGATAGTTACCCGTTGCATTAACTCTTGCTTTAATGGTTAACGTTTTATGGGCGCCGCTATCTATAGCACCTATAGTCCATATGCCTGTCGCCAGAGCATATGCCTGGGCTGGGGTAGCGCTTATAAAGCTCAGGCCGGATGGCAGTTTGTCCGTCACCGTTACACCGGTGGCTTGGCTAGGCCCTTTGTTTACTACCGTAATGGTGTAATGTACAGTGTCACCTGTATAGGGGCTAATCGCATCCACGGTTTTTTCGAGGCCAAGGTCAATCAGCTTAACCGGTACAACAGTAGCGGAATCCTGGTCGTCTTCACCGGGCTCGTTATTGTTCGGCGTACTGTTAGGATCCTTCTCGTTGGCGGAGCTCACTTGGGCAATATTGGTGTAATGGCCGGCTGCATTAACGGCGGCCTTAATAAAGAGGCTGCTGGTTTTGCCACTGTCCAGGTTGCCAATAGTCCAGGTATAGGTCGAGGGGTTATAATTGCCACCGCTATGACTAATGTAGGAAAAACCGCTGGGCAATGTGTCTGCTATGGTAACACCTGTTGCATGGTTAGGTCCAAGATTATTTACCTTTATTTCGAAGGTTACAGTGTCGCCTACATAGGGCGCCACGATATCGGCAACCTTGCTCAGTTTCAGATCGGCCAGTGGCTCCAGGGTAATATTGCAATTGCTCAATTTGGCCGTTGGTGTATCACAATAGCATCCTTCAAATACAGCTATCAGCGGACAAACCTGGCCCAGGTATCCCGACAGATCGTAAGACAGCGTCTGTTCTGCCTGGTTGCTCAGGGTGAAGTCCTGGCTGCCCAGCATAGTATCACCGTTATCCCTGATACCGTCTGCATTGACGTCTTTATATATTTTAAGCGTTCCTTTTTGACCGTTGTGTATATTATTCTGACTACGCAGGGTAATATTGCCCACCAGGTGGTTCGGCAGGGTGCCCCTGTCGGCAGTGAAGGAACTGATACTGTACTCTGGCCTTTGTACTTTAATTTTTACAAAGTGAGGTGTTGCATGAAGTTGTTTAATGTCGCAATCCAGGCCTTTAACAGCGCATATTGCGTTAAATTCCGTAAAGCCTATTTCGCTGAGCGAGTCCAGGCTGCCACAGGCCATTACCGCTGCATTGCTAAGTGTTGCTGTGAATTCGAGCGATTTGTTGTTGCCCTGCCCTAAACCGGTTCCGGTAGTGAATTCGTACCTGTTACCCGATAATTTACTCCTGAAGGCAGCGCTTGTCGGATTACCATTGGCAAATATAATACTGTTGACATCCAATTCCCATGTTGGTGGTATCGTTACGATGAAACCATCATGTACGCTTGTCGGTAACGTATTGTTCGTCATTTTAAAACGATATGTCGTCTGTGTTCCCTTATCTGAACAAGCGACTACACTATCAACACTTGAGTTGAAGGTGAACTGGGGCGTGCTCTGGGGTGCTTCATTCAAAATGATCTGCTGGCTGCTCTGACCTGTTCCGGTTACTGGTGTTCCGCAAACGGTTGTACCGGCCGGCATAAAGCTCAGGCGGCTTCCGCTGGTAAAGTCACAGGAAGAGAACGTAATTTTAAATTTCAACCTGAATTTATCGGCAGAATACAAGTAAGCCAGCTTGTCCTCGGGGAAGGTAAAGGCAATTGTGCCATCCCCTGCAAGGCTTACATAATTATCCTGGATGGCTATATAGCTGCCGCCGGAAACGGGTTTAACCTGGAAACTCTCCGGTACATACACAATACCACCCGTTACAGGCAGGCTGGCCTTAATCGAGGGGTTCGCTAAAACACCCTGTCCGGAGTTGGTAACTTCTACTTCATATTCGATGGTATCACACAAACTGTATTTTTGACCGGATGTCGGGCTCGCGATGATCAACTGTGCGCCGGGAGTCAGTGGCGTTACCGTCAGGCCAAAAACGTTGTGACATTTAGCATCCTGGATAGTTGAGGGATAACCGCCGCAATCCCATCCGTACATTAGCGACATAGTGTCTCTGGTACAACTGTTGTAGGTCGCGTATATTTTAAAATATTGCGTAGCGTTATTGTTAATCGTACCGTTTTGATAAAAATCACCAGTCTTTGTTAAGGCTGTACCCGTAGCGGCATTGATATTGCTTAGCTTCTCTATTTTGAAAATTTGTCCTGTCCCAATACCTGCTGTCTGGGCAATATAAGTATTGGCTGCGTTGGTGTTAGTAACATTGATCTGCACCACCCAGGTCGCAGTATCATTAACGGAAGAAGTGTTAGCCAGGGCTGATGTCATGGCCAGAGCCGGCTTGTTAATGCTGTTAACCATGTGCCCTATATAGGCTTGCCTAACCGTATTCCAATCCGGATACATTGTGTATTGTACATGCCCGGTTATCGAATCACTTGGCTTTACCGTATTACAGTCTGTTACATTAATAGAGGGCTTGATCAGTAGCCCGGTTTTGGACTCATCGATGGTATTGGGGAAATTGGTAAATGCCCCGTTGTATACAAGCGGGTTGCCGGATACCGAAGAGGAGGAGACACCGTTGGTTGTTCCGCCGTATACCAGGGTATTGGGGTATGTATAGGTTGCATTCTGTACCCGGGCAACATTTCTACGCTCGAATACGAACGGAGCAGAAGTGCCACCCACTTCTATATTGAAATTAATAGAATAGTCCAGGTCGCCACAACCGGCTATATTGCGGTTGCCGGATTGCGACAGGAAGGAGCGAAGACTGACGATGTTAAACCATTGTCTTAAGGGCAATCCACAGCGATATTTTGTACCGCTGCTGTTCGTAAGGTGCAGGCCATTGCCGGAAATGATAATGCGGTCCATGAAACTGGTGTTATCATTGCCCGTGATGCTATTTTCCGGGATGATCCGGAAATAATTGTGTACCACCAGGCTATCGCCGTTTTGTAATGCAGGGCGCGATGAACCAAAGTCCGAGGCATCAAAGGCAAGAGAAAACGAATTGTTGTTCTTGGTAATGCTTTTGATAACATCATTTCCAATTTTCTGAGCCGCATTATTATATAGGCTGATAGAACTGTTGATCGGCGCCAGTTTTGCAGGCCGTGCAGAAAATGTTCCTTCCAGTCCGCCTCCTGTCATAGGAACAGAAGTAGTGGTCACCCGCCCCCAGTACGTAACTACAAGGGTATCGCCGGTCATCACGTATTGGGTCTTTACTTTGTTCATATCCAGCGTACCGTTCACTGTTCCATTATTGGAAGCGTCGGGTTCGTCATAGTTTTTTCGCTGGGCAATAATTCTTCCCGTACTGATACCGCCATTGGTACAGTCGCCGCCGTCGCCCGCAACTACAGATATGCTTGCGTCTGAACAGCTAAGCTTGCCGGAGGTAGCGCAGGAAGTCAGGCGTTTAGCCTGTGCTTCATTGTGAATAACTGCATTTGTTGAAGCTGTAATAGCCGGATTAACGGTTATATTGCTGATCTCTATATTTGTACCATTGTAATAATTAGCCGTTGTGTTAGGCGTAAAGCGGATAGTCAGTACTCCACTGTTATAAGAAATGTTCGCACCGTTCAATGGGTTACCCGAGCCTTTATAGATATTCAGATCGGCCGTATTACCTGTCCATATAAATTCTGCAGGCAGGGTTATCTGTATTTCGGCTGTTCCATTCTTATACAGTGCATCAGAAAAAGAGCCGGAGCTGATGGTGTATCCTAATTTGATTTTTTCACCGGGTACTACATCTATGGGAAAGTCTGCTGCGCTCAAAGTTAATGCTCCAGATAGATTCAAAGCACCTCCGGATGCTGTATTGGAAACACCGCATATATTTTCAAACCTGGCCGTTATCTGTGTGGCAGCAGTAGCATCGCTGGCACAATCAGTATAAGTACATTGTTTGCCTTTTACTACAAATATTACACTGTCGCCAGGTTGTAGCGTCGTAGCCAAATGACTCCATACCAGAGCTTTATCATTACCACCGAAACAGGAGTTGGCAACACCCGATGCGTTGGCCGGTAAAGACAAGGTTGAGTCGGAAGCAAGGGTAGACCAGGCCCCCGGTACGCCGTTGCGTACAATGCTATACCGGATAGTACTACCGTCAATAAGGTAATTGGTCGACCCGCTCTGGCTTAAATTAGAGCCGGTATGATAGCTAAAGAGATTAGCAGCGGAATTGGTAGCACTACCCAGGGCAACCTGGGGGTTGATGATGTCTGTTCCGCCTGTATTCTTGAGTACTAATGTATCTGAAACCTGGTCGCCCCGGCAGACTACGGGAAATGCGCCACGCCGGGTTACCGTCATTGTTGTTGCCGGATTGTTCAGGGTAGCGCCGGCTGTGCTCGTATTGTTCAGGCTGCTGCAGGCTGTACCGCCTAGGCCGAACCAGGTGGTATAATCGGTATTGTAAGGACCTGCACAGTTAGCGATCCGCACTTCTTCGGTAATAGAAAAGGATTCGCCGTTTTTTAATGATGTGGCTTTAACAATCTTATATTGCTTTGTAGTAACCCCAGCCGTTGTGGTGGACAGGACGGTTACTGTAGCGCCCGGATCGGAAGTGAAGCCGGTAATGTCCAATCCGCTTTGATTGCGGGAGTCCAGATAAAAAGTATCGATTGCTCCATATCCGTCATTGCGTAAAGTGATTTTCCGGCTATAAGTACTATTTAAGGCGCCGTTGTACGTTTTATTGGTGATATTGGTAATGTTTATCTGGGCATTACGCGTTATTACACCATATGCTACCGATTGTGGTTGCGCACTACAGCCACTGAGGCTATGTGTAATAGTAGGATTATTGGTGCCGATTACCCCACAGCCGGCATAGGCTTTGTAAGATATTTCCGTGACACCCGGGTAGGTAGGTATGTTTTTTACAGATACCTTCCCGGTATTACTCACCTGGTTTATAGGCGTCTGGTCTTCAATGATTCCCGTATTTCCGGTGACACTGGCATCCAGGGTGGCGCTGCCGCTGATATAGATGTAGCCGGGAGGCAATGTAATATCCAGGGTAGCGGCATTGCAAGCTGCTGCCCCTCCCGAAATTTTGACGTTAAAGGTGTAGACGCCATTAGCTACGTCTACCGATGGCGGGATGCCATAGTTGGGTTCGAGTGTCTGTGCCTGGATCAGGCCAGGAAAGCTGAGTAAGAACGTACTCAATACCCCTAACCAAAGCCATGTAGGCCGTTTTAGTTGGAAATGTTTCATGTAAACAGTTTTAGTTTAAAAAAAATTGTTCACACGAACCAATCCAATAACCATACCATCAAAAATTCGGATTGATGAATAGGGTATGAATCCGATGAATTACCCGAAATGGCCCTAAATTAAAAGTTGAGTCTAAAAAGTATCATTTTTGCGAGGCCAGAAACGGGAGGGGCTAAATAGACCGGGAGAAGAAGGCGAGCTCAAGGTACACAAAAAGGCTTGTAAGTAATATATTGAATATATTGATTACAAGCCTTTCCTGTCGAAGATACTGTTTGGGATGTTAATGGTGCCAGGTTATCGTAAATGTAATTGGGTTTGACAGCTGAATGTTGAGCCTTGGGTACGCGGATTCGGCACAGTCGCAATAAGTGGTTTTTGTACATTAGCGGGCGAAATCACCCCTCCCTCAATGTTAACAATGAGCACCTGATCCCTCTAATACATCCCTGCATCAGGCGCCATTATATCAAGGCGATCGTACTATCTATTTGCAGAGTGCTCCCTGGGAGAAATTCTATTGTCATACGAATTTTTCTATTTTTCAGTACAATCCCATCCTGGATGCTGATGTGCAATAGATAAATGCGCGGAGGCCAAAAGTTTAACGTTAATGAATGCTGCATTGGTTGCACGGCAATAACCTCGCCGTCCATGTCGCTTAATGCTGCGGTAACGGCAACCGGCGAGTTGATATAATCCTATCCTGTGCAGAATTAGATATATACTGATCTGGTTGGACAAATAATGCCGGTCCAAAATGTGAGTATAGTTCGTCACCTCAAAAAATGCCGGAAGTGTCCAGGCACCCGTTTTTGTCGTTTACAACAGCGGTATAGTTCCCGTTGGTATATATGCGGTGCCGCGGTACCCAAATATCGGTATCAATTGTTATCACGGCTTCTTTTTCGATTCAGATCCTTCTATCTTATAGCGACAAATACGCCTGTTCCTTGATTATCGACGTCCATTTTACCCCACAGTCAATAAAGCGGGGCTGAAAAAAACAGCCCCGCTTAAACCAAAAAACCAACCACCGAACACAACCGTAACCTACGGTACTAAGATCTTAATGGATATCCCATGCTGCTTTTAAGCGGGCACATATCCTTGCATGTATTTACTCTTATATACGGGAAACAGTGCAGAACCGGTTTTCTATAAATAATCTAACCGCTGAACAGAATGGTGGTATTGGCATACGTCCTGGTGACCTAAGCGTTTACAAGTAACATTTCCCTTCAAAGCGATGAATTTGGGCACTGCGACGAGAAAGCACGGCATAAAGCCGGTAAGTATTTGTATTGGGCCTCCAGGATATTTGCTGTACAGCGCTGATTTCTAATAGATCCGTCTATACTGACAATATTGCCCTGCAGCTATCCGTTCTCATTTTCTATATTTGCGGTTATGTTCAGGCATAAAGGGAAAGGCCGCACCTACTCGCATAATCTCAAACTGGCATCGATGCTGTCGGGCGTTGCCGGCATGGTGAATATTTCTGGTGTATTTGCATTAGGAACGCTAACAACAAATGTAACCGGCCATTTTGCTTTCTTTTCCGAAGCCTTATTTCTGAAAAACTACCAGATGGCAACAGTTTACCTGCTCTACATCCTGTTCTTTTTATTGGGCGCTTTCGTATCTGGCCTGTTAACGGAGTTGGTTGCCCAATATAAATATCAGCTTGCGTACATTGTTCCGGTATCCATCGAAATCGCCATCCTCGTGTGTGGAGGGCTTTTTTACAACAAGTCCTCCATAATGGCAGGATCATCAGCCACCCTGCTCGCTCTTGCTCTCTTATTTGCAATGGGATTACAAAACGCATTGGTAACCAAAATATCTCAGTCTGTAGTACGTACTACACATCTTACCGGGCTTTTTACAGATTTAGGAATTGAGCTGTCCCAACTATTTTTCCATAAAGGAGTAGTTGTAAAAAACAAGCTACATAAAAGTATCTTTCTAAAGCTCGTAATTATAGCCTGCTTTTTTGTGGGAGGGGTCTTGGGTGGATTTTTATACCTGCATTTCGGACTTAAAACGCTGCTTTTTCCGGCCACCTTGTTACTGTTTGCTTTGTGGTACGACCACCTTCTGTTTCGGTTCTACCATCTAAAAAGAAAACTCAGGCACTAATGGTGTAGTAGAATGCAGAAGTCCTGCGACAGCTGATCTGGTCGCCTAAGTTCGCGCTGAACAGCCGACTTCCTATACACGGAAACTATGCTATTGCAAACAGAAAACGTATTTAAACCACTGTTTACCGTCTGGGACACTGAATATTTGGACGGAAATGCAATACTGTCGGGGGTGTTGTATTTGGGCTTTTTGTAAATGGAGGAGGAAAAAGTATAAAAACTAAATCACTTGTCCACCTGTCCCAGAGTCCCCGGAAAAGTAAAAGCGGGCTCCCTATACATAGGTAAGAGCAAAAGAGTTGATAAGTGTTAAACTAAATTATAATTCCCATTTGCAACGCAGCTTTGATTAAGCCAACGGTATTTTTAGCTTCCAACTTTTGCATAAGGCTAAGCCTATGACCCTCAACAGTTCTTTGGCTGAGACATAGCTGATCCGCTATTTCCTGATTAGTATATTCTTCTGCGATCAGCTTGAGTATTTCCTTCTCCCTGCGAGTAAGTTTTGGCTCTGTTTTTACTTTCAATTTTAACAAGGAGCGCATATAGGTTTGCTGTATTGTCGGTTCTATAAAAAGATTTCCTTTGTGCACCTGTTCAATGGCTTCAATGAGCGTTTGCTCGTTTGCGGAGCTTTTGAATAAATAGCCCATACATCCGTACTGGATCATAGCCTTTACATGTTCCATGCTTTGCAAGCTGGTTACGATAAGTATTTTAGTTTCGGGATATAAGCTTCTTATTTTCCGGGTCAGATCGCTGCCATTATTGTCTGGCAAGTGTATATCTAGCAATACTACATCGGTCTCTTGTCTTGCCAATCCGTTTAGCAGGTCCGAACCGGTAGTAAAAAGCCCGGCTATATCGATATGTTTAAAGGGCTTTAAGGTATTCTTAAGCCCGGTAATAACCAAGGGGTGATCGTCTGCTATGGCTATTTTTATTATGGATTCAGGCATGACTTAAGAAGCTAAGTGTTGTTCCAGTAAACTGATTTCAAATTCTGCATAAACAGCAGTACCGTTAGAAGCATTGCTTTGAATATCTATGTTTCCTTTTAACATACGGCAACGTTCTATAATATTTTTAAGGCCTGCGCCCGGATGTTGTTCGTTATGATCAAACCCCTTTCCGTTATCTTCTACAGTCAAGTATAATATGCCGTTTTTGCAGCTAATTTGGACGAGGGCTTCCTGAGCTTCTGCATGTTTAATCACATTTTGTAACAATTCCTGTACCATTCTATATAGGGAAAGGGAGAAATGGAGGTCCAACGGGGGCAGGTTGTCGTAAAGCTGAAATATAATTTTGGCGGATTGATGTCTGTTCAGATCATCGCAAAGCCTGTTTATGGCCTCAGGTAAGCCCAATAACAATACCTCCGGCATAAGTTGATGGGAAGTGTTGTGAATATCTTTGGAAATCTGTGCCGTAAGATCTACAATTTCATTATAGCGACCACTTGCCAACAACTGCGGAAAATCATTTTTTAGTGACTGTATATTTAATCCTAAAGCCATGAGTTGGCTCATACTACCATCATGCAATTCCCTGCCGATCCGGTTTCTTTCTTTTTCTTCTCCCTGGATCATAGCCTCTATCTTCTCGATATGCAGGGCTTGTGCCATGTTTTTCATTTTTGCAGCCTGCAGTCGCTGCTTCTGTCTGCCGTACCGGAATACTGCAAACAGGGAGCAACTCAGCAGAAAGACCGCTGTTAGCATTATCCCGATTACCAGGTTGCGATCCTTTATCTTAGCCTTTTGCTTATTGATGAAAAGTGCATTCTCAGCAAGTCTTTTTTTTCTTTCCAGGGTTTGATACTTAAGCTCGAGCTCGTTAATGGCCTTTATTTTTTCTATGTTATGCAAAGAATCTTTCAGCCTGTGGCTTTTGTGTTGCATCTCCAGGGCAATTTGAAAGTTGCCTTGCTGCTTAAATATATCAGATAAAATAGAATACGATGATACAACCAGGTCGGGCAGCCCTATTTGTGCAGCTTCTGTCTGTCGTAAGGCCTGGGTAAGTATAGCAGCGGCCTGTACCAAACTATTGGTCTTATAGTAAGCTTCTCCCAAAGCATGAGCGGCATCCAGGCCGGCCGGTGTATTGCCATACTGAAGTGCCAACTGTGTGGCTTTCTGCAAGTGTTCTATGGCGACCTCTGCTTTTTCCTGGGCAAGATATGTTTTACCCAGGCCGATCCTGGAATGAATGATGTTGTCCGGATTAGCCTCTATCCAGTTAAGTGGCATTTCAAAATACAGTATACTGGAATCATAAAGCCCCTCAAGGTAGTAGGTATAACCTGTGTTAATTAAAGTCGATACCAAATCCAAGGAGTCGTTATACTGTATACAGGTTTTTTTTGCTTTTTGTAAATAATATCTTGCTTTTTTCGGCTCGTTCATAGTTAGCCATAGACCTGCCGCGATATTATACACTTTAACCAGAGCGCTTATTTCCACTTTATCTTTTAAAGGGTATCTTTCGGCAAGTACCGAGGCCCGGTAAATGTAATGTGCCATAGAGTCATACTGGCCATTATAATAAAAGGGAATACTCATCCCCCCATAGATCATGGCCAGGTATATAGAGGGTATCCTGCTTTTCTCGCCGTGTTGCCGGGCCAAGTGATAATAGTATAGGCTTTTTTTGTAGTTCCCTTCTCTGATATAACTCCAGCCTATATTCATCATGGCCGTGGCATAACCGGTCTCATGGTTAATGTCGCGGTAGTTGTTGGCTATAGAGGCCAATTGACGTCTTGCCGCGCCCGGGTTGTGGGGTATTACATTTAAAGCGCTGTCCAACCCGATATTAATTTGTTCCAGCTTTTTTTTATAGTGTGCCGGAACCGGTATAGTGTAGTGATTATACACAGACCATTCAGAGAACTGCGCCCAACCATTTACTGCAAGTAGTAACAATAAAATACAGATCAATAACGGTCGCAAAGCCCTCATTATGCGCATAGCTGGAAATCTTGTATCAAAGCTAAATAATATTTTATGATTTAAATCAGGTAGAACTACCTGGTTTTATTTTTAAAAAAACCGGTATTATCCACCTTGTTTGCCTCCTTAAGCCTGGTTACTTTTGGTATAAATCGCGTATTTTATTAATCAAATTAAAAAAGTTACATTATGATCAAGCATCTACCATTTATTCTGGCGCTTTTTTTATTGCAATCGCTCAATACCGGCGCTCAAGAGTATTACAATAAGCGGCCGGAGTACCTGAAAGCCAATAGTGTTTGGGTTTGGGGAGCGCAAAAAGGGTTGGATTTTAACCAGAATCCGCCAAAGAGTTTCACCAGTATTATGATACCCAATGGAGGTAGTGCTAGTGTAGCATCACGCTACACCGGTCAACTGCTGTTTTATACCGAAGGCAGAAAAGTATATACCCGCAATCATACGATAATGCCCAACGGAACCCTCAATACAAAAGATGTAACTTCTCCGCAACAAGGTGTTTGCATCGTCCCTTTTCTGAATGATAACAGTAAATATTATATTTTTATAGTGGAACGGGAAGCCAGGAACAATACCGGCAGGCTAAGTTATACTGTAGTAGATTCCGCGCTGAATGGAGGTTTGGGAGATGTGGTTGTATCGCAAAAAAATATTCCTATAGATTCCGGTTTTGCAGGTACATTATTAGCCGTACCTTCTGATGATGGTAACGTGTGGCTTATTGCACATAAGCGTGATTCTGCTATTTTTCATTCGTATCGCATTACTGCAACGGGCATAGATACTAAACCGGTAATATCGAAAGCAGGAACGCAAATTGAAGGTCCGGACCTTTTCCTGAATTCACTAAAAACGATGTTTGTTGGCGCATACAGTTATGCAATGATGGCCATTTCACCCAATAGAAAAATGCTGGCCATATCATCTTCCGCTTTTTACAATATGTATACGGGCAACAACTTAACAAAACTCCAGGGGATGATGATCTGCAAGTTTGATGCCTGTAGCGGGGTGATATCTGATGCGCTACTGGTTGATTCAGCAATAGGCAGCTATAATGGATTTGCTTTCTCTCCCGACAATTCCAAGTTGTACCTCTCGGCGGATATGATGGACAGCGCTCAACTCTATATTGCCCAATACGATCTGGCGGTGATGGAAGCAAATACTATCCGGAATTCGGCAGTCGTGATCAGTGGTCCCAATGGCTGGACAGGCGGAGACCTTAAACTGTACAACGATACTATTTATACATGGGCACTAAATGGTAATAAAAGGCGCCTAGCCCGGATTTGCAAACCCAACGAAAAGGGCGCAGCCTCCCTGTTCCAGGATACCGTAGCAACTTTGGATTTGGGAAAGACCGGCAACGATTTCGATATGCCCAACGCGGTCGTCTTTCCTGTTCCCCTTTCCGACACTATTCGCCGTATAGTAATGGACACCTTGGTTTGCGATATGCCTGACCCCATACAATTAAATGTACCAGAAGGTTATACGAATTATTGGTGGAATGATGCCAGCAATGATACCATACTTTCCGTAAAAGAAAAAGGCATATTCTGGGTATTGGCATCTGATGGTTGCTATGCACAAATAGACACCTTCAAAATAGGAGGCGAAGATATTATACCCGTTGTGATTGCCACCGATGATGACTATACACTCGGCACAACAGCTAGTTATAAAACCTGGCAGTGGTATAAAGACGGTAGCTTGATACCTGGTGCAATGGATTCTTCCTATACCATATCCGAAAATGGAACATATTCTGTGGTGGTAACTAATGAATTGGGCTGCTCGGATTCCGGAAGCTACGTGGTTACCAATGTATATGTAGAAGATATCCCGGCCGGCAAAAATGGAATTCAGATATACCCCAATCCTGCACGCGATTATATCTATATAAAAGCCACGCAGAAAGTGAATGTTAGCCTTTCCGGCGTAGATGGCAAAGTAATAGCCCGCCAAAATAATACAAAAAAAGTATCGCTTTCCGGGTTAAACAGCGGCCTGTATTTTATATATATTTACGACAGCACTGGTAGTATGTTGTATGTAGATAGATTGGTTATAAGGTAAGTATATTGGCCGGATTGCAATTAAGCCCCTTTGGTTATTTCGCCAACAATGGCTTATTTAATGCTATCCGGATTTATACTAATTCGGCTGCCGATCACATACAGCGTGCTAGTGGGCAATCAGGCTCGAGCAAGCAAAAAAGTGACTGTAGTCAGATAACTTTGTAAGGCATGTCTGCTAGCTGGCAGGCATGCCTTTGTTGTGCGGTGCATGGTACTTAACTTGGTTGTAAAAGTCCACTATGGGAATTTGTGATCGCCAACCATTGGCCGAAGACCAGGGTGTCCGTTGTGACGCGGAATCTGAATGAAGTTGGAGGCAAAGTTCCGCGCCGAGGAACACGAATCATATCGGGCATAACCGTTGGGATGTGGCTACAACACAAGTCAAAGATTACACGGACAGCGGAATGTAAATACGGCGGGAACATAGAATGAAAGTGAAGTATCTTACCACGGGATGCCTCACGAACGTATGGGAACAGCGTAAGAAGTACGGACAACAGTTGTCGCGAGGAGTCAGCAGAAGCCATAGCAGTATTTGACACGAGCCATAAATGGGAAAAAAATGGAGGTCTCACGAATACGAAGCGCAGGACCTTAGAAGATGTGTATCCTATTAGAGTTACCGAATGAAGGAAAGAATGCGGACAATCTTTGACGAATCAAGACCTGCCTACAGAACGATAAGACGGAATCCGAAGGCTATGTAACCGAAATGGAGACCATCAACAATGAAGACCGCAAAGGCTATGATTTATCGGAGCTGATACTGGGCCTGCCCAATCTAAACAAAGCTTACCTATCGGTAAAGCGTAATAAAGGATCGGGCGGAGTTGATGAAATGGAAGTGGGGCAGCTCGGTGACTATTTGAGACGATATAAGTATGAGCTAATAACAAAAATCTTAAACGGTAATTACCACCCCAACCCTGTACGTAGAGTAGAGATACCAAAAGGGAAGAAGCGGAACTTGGGTATTCCCACGGTCGTTGACCGGGTTATCCAGCAAGCCATATCCTAAATCCTGAACAACCTCTATTAAGCTCAATTCTCGGCTTACAGTTATGGGTTTAGACCTGGTCGAAACGCTCACCAAGCACTAAACCGATATATATTTCCTATCCTATAGCTTTTCTCACTTGTCCACCTGTCCCAGAGTCCCCGGAAAAGTAAAAGTCGGCTCTCTATAAGCCTTATCACCATGAATATACAAATGTATATTGGGCCAGTTTGAAAATGATTTCCCCTGTTGTCTTTATTCTTTTAGTATTTGATAGCGTCCGAGTTTTAAGTTGCGTTTTAGAGAAGAATCGGAACGGGACAGGCTTAAATATCAATAGTTTCCCAATGGCTTGATGGTTATCGGCCCGCAGAAGGGTTGACTTTGTCGAACTTCGTTTCCTGAACCAGCAGCGAGTAATCTTTCATGCTGGCGGGGTCTTTGTCCTTCGCATTGTCGTGTTGAAGCAGGAAGGCCTATACAGAGTGCTCATGGGGATTGTTGCATTATAAAATCGTTGTGGGTAACTGAGTCTGTATAAAATGGGTTTGTGTAAGAGGCGCCACGCGAGAGGACTCCGGCGCCAGCCGGGGGATAAAACACCATACAATTTTATCGCGCATTATGACGAATTGATTACCTGGATCTACGTTAAAAGTCCAGTTCATTTTTTATAAAATCCTTTGTGCCTTCAGGCCCGGTAATGGACAGTTTTACGATACTATCTTCTACCAACATATTGAAAGAGAAGAAAGCGCAACACTGGCGTTCCGACTTGATAAAGTTTGTAATATCTTCGATCATTGCATCAGTACCCTCGAAAGTATACAGATATCCATTAGCAAGCTCCTCTCTTGCTTCTACCTTAGTTTTCAATGACTTTATGATCTCGGTTTTTCGCTTTTGCAGCTCCGGGCTGCTAAGCTTGCATACAACAGGTTTTGAATTTACTTTCATAGCTGTATTTTTTTCTGCACAACAGGCATCTTTACAGTTGTTTTTTTTCTCCTGGGCTTGCACAGTAATTGTGCACACCAGCATCAGGATAACCAGTATTAACGACTTCATTTCTATTTACTTTTAATCAAAAGTAAACCCTGGTGTATAGACTATGGTGTACATTTGCTTCAAATATTTTCGTTATGCTTATAGGCGAACTCTCCAAACGGACAGGACTAACCAGGGACGCAATCCGCTTTTACGAAAAGCAAGGGCTTATTAAATTAAAGCGTTCGGACCGCAGAGTAAATAATTATAAAGAATATTCTGAAGATACGCTACGTCGCCTGCTGTTGGTGAAAAAGATAAAATCTTACGGTTTTACGCTGAGCGAATCCGGGGAGATCATCAACCTGATTGATGCCCGGCTCGACTCCTGTGCTACTATAGCAGAAATAGCCAACGAAAAGATCACCCAGATCGATGCTAAAATAAATGAGTTGGCAGCACTAAGGGGGTTGCTGAAAAACAGCATCACCGGTTGTTGCACCGGTAACACAAAATCTTTGAGCGAAACAAAATGCGCATTATTTGACATAAACGATTAACACGTGGAAATACTAAAATCAATCATAATATTTATACTAGCCGGTGTATGCGAAATAGGCGGCGGTTACCTGGTATGGAAATGGTTTCGCGAAGACAAGCCTGTGTGGTATGGGATAATTGGTGCGGCTATACTTATACTCTATGGTATAATTGCGGCCCTTCAAAATGCCAGTTTTGCTAAAGTCTATGCTACCTACGGCGGATTTTTTATTGTAATGTCAATAATTTGGGCTATGATGTTTGATGGCTATAAGCCGGACAAATTTGACTTTGCTGGCGGGCTGATAGCCTTATTAGGTGTTTGTATTATTTACTATGGAAAGCGCTTTGCTTCTTAGATCCTGCTACATTAACCGGCTCTGTAAAAATCCTTCGCGCTGATTTCATCACTTAATACTCCCGGATATGGTTTTTGAACCCGTAGCTTAATAATGCTATTCAGTTGTTGGTCTTCAATTTTATTATAATGTTTGGTTCGTCCTTTACCGGTCAAAGTATAGGAGTCAATAATTTCTGCATCCAGATCTATCGTTCTGCTATCTACCATATAGGCATTGGTCAGAATGATCATGGTACTTGTAATCAGCAATTACAGATGCACAAATTTCGGCAATTAGGAGTACAAAATAGTCGGCAGTGTTAATTTTGGCTTGGCTCAATATGAAGATAGATATCTCCGCTTCGGTCGATATCAAGACAAAAAAAGCTTCCGCGCCGCAAAGGCCATGCTAAGCCCGCTTTTTTGTCTGGCTATACTACAGCCGGCAAAGCCGTATGGAGCTTGGGCATCAAGAGGGTGGCAGGCATGGAAACAGATTGTCACATTGAGGCACAAATAACGTAACATTAAGTTCTTTGCAATGA
>JBEBWN010000050.1:0-16331 GCA_040392235.1 Taibaiella helva
TTTACTATACAAGTGTTCTTTTGCTTTAACCTGTATTTTAGCGTAGGATTCTAATACTTCTGCATCAACATTGTTATTTTTCTGATCAATTATAAATTGGTATAGTTTATTGTTTTTGCAGTCGATAGTGAGAATATTGTGTTTGATAATAACGTTGTTTATTTCACTCCAAGCTATTTTTCTTAGCGCTTTAATATAAATGCCTTCGTCATTGAAATTGGCCCATTTTTTTTCCCTGCTCTTTTTTTCCCAATAGTATGCTGTTGCAATACCTATTAGGGCGGCACCTGAATAAGCTGCGGGCAGATACCATTTTTGTATAAGAGTATACAGAAGAACGGAACCCAGTGATATCATTTCAAGTAAGCGCAGGGTGAAATTAGCTTTCGATTGCAGTATTTTCTTATTAAAGAATATAGAAATGAAGATGATAGTAAATCCCCATATAGCGTAGGCTAATCCGGCCCAATTCAGGAAAGCAAATTCTTCTTGTTTAATTTGGTTGGGCACCATCCAAGTAAGCATACCCATAACGAGCAATAGTAATCCTGACATAAGATGCATACCTGTAACCTGATTCCTTTTTACTTGTTTTGGTTCAAGCGGAATTTGAAACATTACTGTCAATAGTAGTTTTTGTTAATTAAAATTTATTAGCCGACAAGGAAATTGCAGAGTTTGTACAGCGCCCTTGCTCCAACGATAGGATCTATACAGTCCTGACCATGAGATCCGGAGGATACTTCGTTAAGATCAAAGCCTATAATTTCCTTTCCGGCTTCTTTTACTTTTCGGAAAAGGTAAAACACCTGTTCAAGTTCGAAGCCTCCTGGTACAGGTGTGCCTGTATTGGGGCAAAGTTTTGGATCCAGGCCATCAATGTCAAAACTGATATAGACTTTTTCGGGAAGGGTATTTACAATTTCATCCACTATGGTTTTCCATTGTTCGCCTTCATAGGTTCTTTCTTTTATGTCTTTATCAAAGAAGGTTATTATGCGATCGGGGTTTTGAAGAATGAAATCAAGTTCTTCATCACAGTAATCTCTTATACCAACCTGAACCAGCTTACTTACTTCGGGTATTTGTTTTAATACATTGTACATAATAGAGGCATGTGAATAGGTGAATCCTTCATAGGCTTCTCTAAGATCAGCGTGAGCATCTATTTGTAGTATTCCGAAGCTGGTATGTTTTTCTGACAAAGCTTTTATAAAACCCAGGGGCGTACTATGGTCGCCACCTAGTAAAGCTACTTTCTTGCCTTCAGAAAGATATTTGGCTGACAGGCTGTGTATCCAATCGTGCAGCATTTTTCCGCCTTCGTTTACTTCCCTGAGTTTTGTAACGAGCTGATTGCTACAATTAACGGGGTTGCCCTCAGAAAGACAGCCTATAATTAGTTCTGCGCAGCTTCTGAGATAGTCGCTTTTGTTACGGATGTTTTTATCATAGGGGAGCATGTAAAATCCTTTTTTCCAAACGTCCTTCATATCGGGATCGTAGAGGTCAACTTGCATGGATGCATCGAAAATTTGCTCTGGTCCCCTTGAAGTGCCAGGACGATAACTTACGGTAACCTCCCAGGGGATTGGAATGATAATGAGTTCTGATTCCTCTTCAGTAAAGGGTAGTCCGAATATATTATTGGACAGAAGGCCTGGTGAGTTGGGATCGAAGTTGTCGAGAGACTTTGAAGACATTACTAATTGCATTGTTTAATGAGCTGCAAAGATAGGTAATATACTTATGGCGCATGGGGCACGGAGCTTACAGAGTTGTTAACCGCTACTTGTTCCACGTGGAACAAGTAGCGGAATACAGTGCCAAGCGTACATTGTCTATTTAATTGCGTCTAGCTGATTACTCTTCAACCTGTTGTTACTATTTGATATGACTTTGCACCCTGAGCTTAATACAAGGTTCTTTTTACTTTGTTTCACGTGGAACAATCGAGGAGTAGGGCTTGCTTGTGGATACATATTATAATGGTGTACCTTTGCTCCTTTGTTATTGAGCTTTAAATGTTAACTGATGTTTCCAGAATATGATGTAATTGTGGTTGGTGCAGGGCATGCAGGTTGTGAGGCCGCTGCTGCCGCCGCTAATCTCGGTAGTAAGGTTTTACTTATTACTATGAATATGCAGACTATAGCGCAAATGAGTTGTAACCCGGCTATGGGCGGTATTGGTAAAGGGCAAATTGTAAGAGAAATAGATGCTATGGGTGGCTATAGTGGTATAGTAAGCGACAAGAGTATGATACAGTTCAGGATGTTGAATAAGAGTAAGGGTCCTGCTATGTGGAGCCCTCGTACACAGAACGACCGTATGTTATTTGCCGCAACCTGGCGTGAATTGTTGGAACAAACACCCAACCTTGATTTTTGGCAGGATATGGTTAAAGGTTTAATTGTTTCACGTGGAACAATTAAAGGTGTAATAACCGGCATGGGGCAGGAAATAAAAGCTAAATCAGTTGTCTTAACTAATGGGACTTTTTTAAATGGCGTAATTCATGTTGGAGAGAAGCAATTTGGCGGTGGACGAATGGGGGAGAAGGGAGCCAGTGGGATAACAGAACAGTTGGTGTCGTTGGGATTTGAAAGTGATCGGCTGAAAACAGGCACACCGCCGCGTATTGATGGACGGAGCCTGGATTATAGTAAGATGGAAATACAATACGGAGATGAAGAAATAGTTGGATTTTCTTATGCTGATGTAAAGAGGATTACACCCCCAGAACAGCGTCATTGCTGGGTAACGTACACTTCAGAAGCCGTTCATGACGTATTAAGAACCGGATTTGACCGATCGCCCATGTACCAGGGTAGGATACAAGGCAGTGGACCCAGGTATTGCCCTAGTATTGAAGATAAAATAAACAGGTTTGCAGATAAAGACAGGCATCAGTTGTTTGTTGAACCTGAAGGATGGAATACGGTTGAAATTTATGTAAATGGTTTTAGTACCTCTTTACCTGAAGAAGTGCAATATAAAGCCTTGCAAATGGTACCTGGATTTGAACATTGTAAGTTTTTCCGGCCGGGATATGCTATTGAATACGATTATTTTCCACCCACTCAGCTGCAATTTACACTGGAAACGAAGTTGATTAGGAATTTGTTTTTTGCCGGACAAATTAACGGGACCACAGGTTATGAGGAAGCAGCCTGCCAGGGATTGATAGCTGGAATTAATGCCCATCAGAATGCTACAGATAAAGAACCCTTTGTATTGAAAAGAAATGATGCTTATATAGGTGTACTGATTGATGACCTGATCAATAAAGGAACAGATGAACCTTATAGGATGTTTACCAGCAGAGCCGAATTCAGAACTTTAATGCGGCAGGATAATGCCGATATGCGGTTAACGCCACTTAGCCATAAACTTGGATTGGCTTCGGAGGAAAGAATGCAACAAGTACAGCGTAAAATTAATGCGGTTGATGAAATCAGGCATTTGGTTTCGGAAATGCCTGTTGAACCTTCGGAAGTAAATGATTTACTGTCGGAAAAGTCGGTTTCTGTCTTAAAAGAGCGTCAAAAAGTATCCAAATTGATGCTAAGGCCTGACATTTCGATGGATGATTTGATCCGTACTATACCCCGTCTGGAAGAAAAGCTGAATGGTTTTGAAAAGGCAGAAATAGAGCAAGCTGAAATACAAATTAAGTACGGTACTTATATAGAAAAGGAAAAAGAAATGGTTGCTAAAATGGGCGCTATGGAAAATTTAAAAATACCGGAACGTTTCGACTATGAAAAATTGCAGGCCCTAAGTGTAGAGGCCCGGCAAAAGCTTAGTAAAATACAACCGCATACTTTGGGGCAAGCGAGTCGTATTTCGGGAGTAAATCCAAGTGATATACAAGTATTGCTGGTTTACATGGGGAGATAAGGGTATACTCGAAGAATTAGGAAATGCCTGTAAATTTAATTTGCAGGCATTTTTATTTTGATACAAAACGATGTGATTTTATAAATCTGGCAAAATGTCCAGGAAATAGAAACTATTATCCCAGGAGTTGTTTTCTGATGGATAATGCTGATGTACTATAATTCCTTCTTTTATTTTTATCCGGTCTGCAAAGAAAGGTGCATTTGTAACCAGTGTATGGTATTCTCCGTTTTCGCCACAAGGATCTACATCCGGAGGAAATGACTGTATCAATTCACTGGAAATTTTTTTTCCTAAATATTCTTTGCTCAGGAATTTTTCGTTCACACATACAATAATAGCCTCGATTTTCAACACTTCAATTTGCCGGATAAGTTCCATACTATCTTTTGACCAAAGCGGAAAAATAGCATTAATATGCTCATTCTTTAACTGATTAATCCTGTAATTTCTGATGTCTTCCAGGAAAATATCGCCAAAAGCATGTGTATATATTTCCTCCTTTTTTAGTTCGTTTATAGTATTTTGAAGTACCTGGTTATAGTCTTTCATACCGCCTTCCTTTTTTAGAAAGAACTTTTTCAGAGGAAGGTTTATCCTTTCTGCCTGTAAATCGAGTATTTCGTTACGTATACCATGCATACTGATTCGGTTATTTTCGGCTGACAAACTGGTTAGCAGGTAACCTACCTCAAAATCTTTGCTGCTTTTCAGGTTATGTAAGGCCAGGGCAGCATCTTTACCACCACTCCAATTTAACGCTACTTTTTTTTTCATTTAGTATATATCCCTGGTTATATCGTTATTTAACTCTACTATATCCGGCTTGCTTACGTAACTGCTATTGTAGCGAAACTGCAGGTTTATGGCAAGGCTTATTTTAAACCTGTTATCTCCTGGCAATTTCCGGGGTAGCATTACGCCTCTTAATTCGAATGTTCCAAAAGCAAGGTTCTCATTACGTACTCTGAGCCCTCCTCCGATGCTGAAAAATAAACCTGCAGAATCGGTAGAAAAAGTGTCTTTATGCAACCAACTTAAATCGGCCACACCAAAAGGCCCGATGTGAAAACCAAAGTATTTTTGTTCGGTGAAAAGAAAAGTTTCACTTCGTAAGGATAAACGAGATGTACCTGAAGCTAGATCAGAATTAAAATTTCTGAGCCCGAAAGAGTTATTTATGCGTAAGGGATCGAGCGCTAGCCTGTTTAAAATAGTAGAATAGCTCATCCGGAAATATTGCCTCATTTTGGTATTACCTATATTAAGAATGCGGCTATAATAGCTTGCACCGAAAGATATACCCAGATCTTCTATACTATTTTTGCGGAAAAACATACCCGTTCTTAAAAACAAGCCCAATATGTCCCTTTTTGAACTTACTATATAACGGTAGGCGTCCATGCCCAGGTAGGGCCGGGAAAGATCCAGTTGTTTGTACCAACCTGCTGTTATACTAACGTTGTAACCTGCTGGCACATCCTCTGTTATACCGAAACCGTATATATATTTTGTTTTGTAATAATATTGTCTGAATAAGGTAAGACTTCCTAATATACCTTGCCTGGAGTTAAAACGCTGATCATATTTACTTTTTTCTATTTGATAAGGTGTTTCGAAGAAATGGTAGTTGAAGACCCGAAGAGCAAAGAATCTTTTAACAGGCAATGCATTGCCGTTAAGAAATTGAACGGCCCCGCTGTTGTAGCCAGCCCACAGATCCGCAACCCCGTATTTATAACGATAGAAGTCGCCGCCATAGCTATTGGGATAACGATTAAGTGAGTTGCCCATGCCCAGGGTAAGGCCACCGGCAATTCGGCGGTACAAGGATACCAATGGCATTTCTATATCCAAAAGGAAAGATTCTTCGTCTTCTCTCCTGTCATAAATATTCCGGGTTATTTTACCAGCGCTGAACATAGCATTGATAAATGATCCTGCGATATTATTGTAAGCATATCCGGCGCTTATTCCCCATTCCGGGCTTCTTTTGGCATCATGCAGCAGGTCGAAAGAAAGTTGTTGTCCTGTACCGGCAACATTCAAATGAGTCAGTCCTATACGCTGCCTGTTGGGCCCCAATCCGCCAATACTCGGGGCATAAGAAAATATATCTTTTGTAAATACTATAATATCTACAGAATCGCTGCCATCATGCAATGGTTTTACAGTAATTCTGCTATCTTGTATAAAGCGTATTGTACGTAGATAACGCTCATTATCGGCTGCGAGGTAAGGATTGAATTTACTACCTTCTTTAAGGAAGATATTCCTTTCGATAGTTTGTTTCCTCGTTTTCATATGTGTTGCATTCAGAATCCGGGTTCCGAAGTAAAGCAGGTTTCCTTCCTGCTGTCCTATACTTTTTTCAAACCCCAGTTGGTTTATACTGACGGTTCTGATGATTTTGCCTTCATGAGGTAATAGGTATCGTGTATTGAGTTCGGTAATGCTCTCTTTGCGGCCTGTTGTATCTTTACCGAAACTGGATTTAATACCGAACAAGACTTTTTTAAGAAAGGACTTTTTTTCCTTTCTTAAGGTATCTTCTGTTAGTGTATCGATTTGTTGGGTATAAGCCGGATAAGCGCCAAATACAAAAAGTAACCCCAGGCAGAAAATGCTAATAATATGTTTAATTAGCGTAGGCATTTGTATAGCAATTTAAGCATTGATGTGGAAATAAAAGGGAAAAGTTACTTTTGCGGGCAGCTAGAAGAAAAAGTTCTAATCATGTCTTAATTATCATAAAATATGCCCGTAGCAGTTATTACCGGAGCCACTAAAGGAATAGGAAAAGCTATTGCAACAAAATTCTTGAGCGAGGGATTTGATGTTGCCGTATGTGCAAGGTCGACCAATAATTTGCGCGATCTGCATGATGAATGGGAACGGCAATTCCCGGAGCGGAAAGTATTTATGCAGAATGTGGATGTTAGTAATAAAGGCCAGGTTAAAGACTTTGCCCGGAATGTGCTTAATAATTTCGAATGTATTGATATATTGGTGAATAATGCAGGTATTTTTTTACAGGGAACTTTGGCCGGAGAACCGGAAGATCAGTTGGAAAACCTGATGACTACCAATTTATATAGTGCTTATCACCTAACGCGTTCGTTGTTGCCGGTGATGAAAAAACGGTCCAGTGGACATATATTTAATATATGCTCGGTAGCGGCATTGCAGGCTTATCCTTCAGGTGGTGCTTATAGTATTTCCAAATATGCGCTTCTGGGTTTTACCGAGAATTTGAGGTACGAATTAAGGAATGAGGGAATTAAGGTTACGGCTATAAGTCCCGGGGCTGTATGGAGTAATAGCTGGAGTGGTAGCGGTGTAGCTCCGGAAAGAATTATGAAGCCCTCGGATATAGCAGACCTGTTATGGACCACTTATAGTCTTTCTAAGCAGGCAACGGTAGAACATATCGTTCTGAGACCACAGTTAGGCGATCTTTAGGGCAATCTATTAGTTTTTTAGGTTTTGCCTTTCTACTCACTAACCACATATTGCCTTCGACGAATGGTGCTGTGGCCATTAAAATGCGACCTGTATTTGGTTGTTTATCCAAAAAAAGAAAATAAAAAAGAGGCTTACGTTCAGTAGTAGAAAGCCTCTTTTTTGTGGGTAGCTCCGCTGTTGTTATCAGGCGGGTATAGCTGACTCCTGGTCTATTTGCGCAGCTAGCTTTTCACTTGCTTTTACCAGCGGCAGACGCAGAATATTTTGGCATAATCCCTGCCTGCTGAGTACGTATTTTACGCCTGTGGGATTACCTTCAGCAAACAAAAGATCGATTTTAGATAACAAGTTATAATGTATTTTTCGGGCCTGTTCCATTTCACTTTTCAAAGCATGTTGTACCATATTACAGAATTCTGTGGCATAGCAGTTGGCGGCAACAGATATTACACCTTTAAAGCCTATGGCGGCCTGCGCCAATATTAAGGCATCGTCGCCGGAAAGCAAGGTAAAATTACCGGGTACTTTTTGCACCAATTCCATGCATTGCACAATATTGCCGCTGGCTTCTTTAATGGCTACAATATTCTGAAAATCATTAGCCAGCCTTACTACGGTATCCGGAAGGATGTTAGTAACGGTCCGGCCCGGAACATTGTATAAAATTATAGGTTTATCGGTATTTTCGGCCAGGGTTTTGAAATGCTGGTATATACCTTCCTGTGATGGCTTATTATAGTAAGGAACAACACTAAGTATACCCGAAACACGGTTCATCGGATAATCTTTAAGCGTATCCAATAATGCCTGTGTGTTATAGTCGCCTATCCCAACCACAACCGGTACTCGATCCTGATTATAATCAAGTATAAATTGAAGAACTTCCTTCTTTTCCTGTTTGGTTAATGTAGGTGTTTCAGCGGTTGTACCTAAAGCAACCAAATATTGTACGCCACCAGATATTACAGAATCTATAATTTTTCCTAAGCCGTCAAAATCGACGGTATTTTGTTCTGTAAACGGGGTAATTAACGCGACACCTGTACCTTCAAACATTTTTTTACTATTTGATTAATTATTGATATTGAAAATTAAATTTCCTGGTAGAAACCCATTTTTGAAAACTTGTCTATTCGCTGTTCAATGCGTTTATCGGCATTGATCTTTTTCAGTTCTGCAATTGTTTTAATAATATATTCTTTTAAGGTTGCCGCCATTGCTTCCAGCTGACTATGTGCTGCTCCCACAGGTTCCGGTAAAACAGCGTCTACCAGGCCAAAACCGGACATATCTTTCGAGGTAAGATGTAATTGCTCTGCAGCCTGCACTTTGAAATCCCAGCTACGCCATAATATAGTAGAACAGTTTTCGGGCGAGATAACGGTGTACCAGGTATTCTCCAACATAACAACACGATCGCCTACACCGATACCTAAGGCGCCGCCACTGGCACCTTCGCCAATAATGATGCAGATAACGGGGACCTTAAGGTTTACCATTTCGAAAATATTACGGGCTATAGCTTCTCCCTGACCCCTTTCTTCCGCTTCCAGGCCTGGATAAGCTCCAGGGGTGTCTATCAGCGTAACAATAGGCCGGTTAAACTTTTCAGCTAACTTCATTAGCCTTAAGGCTTTTCTATAGCCCTCGGGGTTGGCCATACCAAAATTGCGCAGTTGCCTCATTTTGGTATTTGTTCCTTTCTGGTGTCCAATTACCATTAAAGGTGTACCATCAATCTCGGCAAATCCACCTACGATTGCTTTGTCGTCACCTACATTCCTATCTCCGAATATTTCTGTGAATTTGTTGCATATCCGGCTGATATAAAAATTTGTATAAGGCCTTTCGGGATGGCGGCTTAATTGTACCCTTTGCCAGGGGCTCAGATTTTTATAAATATGATTGCGTGTATCTTCTATGTTAGATTCCAGTTCTTTTATAGAAGCAGACATATCCACTTGATTTTTTTCGGCAATACTTTTAAGCTTTTCCAACTGGATAGTCAGGTCTTCCAGGGGTTTTTCAAAATCTAAAAACTGCATAATTGCTTTTTTTAAAAATGGAAAGCAAAGGTAAGCTTTTCTGCTTTCCATTCATTTTTCTAATATGTTTGGATCAAATTCCTTTCGGGTTAAATGACGGTCAATTCATAATAGTCGCCTTTCTGGAAATATTTCCGGGCCAGGTCTAATATATGATCCGAATCGATATGTTTATATATCTGGATATTGCGGTCAAATTGTTCCCGCGGTAAATTATTGAGTATTAAAGTTTTCCACCTTTGCATAATGGAAAATGGCCCATCCAGGTCACCTAGTAAATTGCCCAGGATATAATTCTTAACCAATAGCAGTTCTTCATCATCTACTTTTTGATGACAAAGTATTTCCATCTCTTTATGTATTTCGTCAATCGTTTCCTTACAGACCTCGCGACCTGCTTCCGTGGCTATTAGCAGCGAGCCGGCGTGTTTATAGCTATAAATATGAGAGTATATGCCATAGGTATAACCTTTCTCTTCCCTGATATTAGCCATAAGTCTTGATCCGAAATAACCGCCGAAAATGGTATTTAAAACGATCATAGGGCTAAAGTCAGGATGTGTTCTTCCCGGAAAGTCCCGTGCAATACGTATAGCGCCCTGCACACTGCTGTCGTCGTTTAATATATTATGTACTTTTTCCTTTGCCGGTTCTGTTATATGGGTGTTTTGTTGCTCTGTAATGTCGCTATTTCCCCATTTTTCTTTACCAAAATAGTTATTAATAAGGGCAACGTGCCGGCTATCCATTTTACCGGAAGCGAAAATGCGGCAGTTGCCGGAATGGAAATATTTTTTATGAAAATCCAACAGTTCTTCTCTTTTTAAAGCAAGAAGGTTGGTATCTTCTGTAAAACGGCCGTAAGGATGCGATTTGCCGTAAAGCAGGGCGTCAATATGCCTGTTGGAAACAAAGTCGCACTGTTTTAAACTGACTGCAAGTCGCTGACGTGCATTTTGTACGTATATATTAAGCTCATTTTCAGGAAATATGGCATCGGTAATGATTTCCTTAATAACAGGCAATAGTGCTTCGAGATGTTTGCTCAGGGTGTGCAGGGTAATGCTGGTATAGTCGTTGCTTGGCGAAACTTTTAAAGAAGCTCCATAGAACTCAATAGCTTCGTTAAGTTGCAGTGAAGATTTAGAAGAGCTGCCGTTTTTGAGTAAGGCCGCCACAGTTTGCGCAACTGCCGTCCGGGTTTCATGCCAGAGGCCTGCTTCGAATATCCATTCAATTTGAATAACCTCTTGTGTGCCGGCATTTAACCAATAAAGGGGTATTTTATTCTGAAAAATATCTTCCTGTATGTCTTGTAAAGTATAGTCGAAATTAACGGCATCCAGGATCGGAGGCATTATTTTTCTGTTGATCATACTGCGAAAGTACGCTATCAATACATAATAAAATGATTATGCCTTATTTTTGCCACCTCAATATGCGGTTGGTCTTTTACAGGCTTACCTATTAAACAAATACTCTATGAATTTTCCTCTAAATCAGATTCCGGAACGTACACAGTCTCCCCGTTCTCATGGCTTAACTATGGTGATGGATAAAGGTATGGGTATAGCCGATGTTCATAATTTTTTATCGGTGGCCCGTTCTTACGTGGATATTGTTAAGCTTGGTTTCGGTACAGCACATGTAACTAATAGTTTAAAGGAAAAGCTGGCTATTTATATTGAACATAATATCCCGGTTTATTTTGGTGGCACCTTGTTTGAGGCATTTTTGGTACGCAACCAGTTGGAAGATTATATAGCATCGGTTAAGGATTATGGTATCCGTCTTGTGGAGGTGTCGGATGGTTCTATTTCCATTCCACATGAGCAAAAATGTAAATATATTGAACGCCTGGTGCAGGAAGGCTTTACCGTATTATCGGAAGTAGGATCGAAAGATGCTACGCATATTATGCCGCCTTATAAATGGATCGAACAAATGTCGGCGGAACTGGAAGCGGGATCGAGTTATGTGATTGCCGAGGCGCGAGAAGCCGGTAATATTGGTATATACAGGGGTACGGGCGAAGTACGTGAAGGCCTGGTACAGGAAATACTGACAAAGATACCTGCAGAAAAAATAATATGGGAGGCTCCACAGAAAGCTCAGCAGCTCTATTTCCTCGAGCTTTTGGGTTGTAATGTGAATCTGGGCAATATACCCCCTGCTGAAATCATATCATTGGAGGCAATGCGCATTGGCTTGCGTGGCGATACCTTTGACCTGTATTTGAATAAATAAAGTAGCATATTATTTTATCAACCCGAGATCTATAGCCTTTTTAACCAGGCTACCGGAGCCTTTTACATCCAGTTTCAGCAGGAGGTGCAAGCGGTGATTGTCGACGGTTCTTTTGCTGACACATAATTTTTCTGCAATGTCATTGCTGCTGTAGTCCTGTGCAATCAATTCCAGGATTTCTTTTTCTCTCCTGGTAAGAGCAGGTCCCTGACCTGCTTTCTTTTGCAGGGTTACAGCTTGCTTCCGTATCATTGGATCAAAATATTGCTCTCCTTTGTACACGGTTCTGATTGCCTCCAATAAAATTATTTCTTTACTGCTTTTCAAAACATAGCCTAAAACACCGTGTTGCAACATTGTTTTAATATAATATTCGTGTTCCATATGTGTGAGGGCGATAAGGTATATACGCGGATATTGCCTTCTGAGCAAGGGGGCCAGCTCATCGCCCATTATTCCCGGCATTTGTATATCCATTAGTAAAACATCGGGAACCTGTTGTTGCAAACCTTTGAGCAGCTCATCGCTGTTATGATAACTGTCCAACACTTCAATATCGCTATGGTGTTGCAGCATGGAAAGCAATCCTTTTATTAATAGCGGATGATCGTCTACTATGGCTATCCTGATTTTCATATACCCGGAATATTAAAAAGTTCGATTTCGATGGTGGTGCCTGTATTTTTTTCCGACCGTATAGACAGTTCCGCATTTAGATGATGAATACGTTTCTTTAAATTATCAAGCCCCATACCTTTGTCTATGCTGTCATATTCGAAACCCTTTCCGTTGTCTTCCACGGTTACATGCAGGTTTCGATCGAGTAAAATTAGTTGTACCAGGATGTTATTGGCTTCTGAGTGTTTCAGTGCATTATGTACCAATTCCTGGACAATACGGTAAATAGAATAACAGAAGGTTGCATCCAGGTTATGAAATACTCCGTGGTGCTCCACTTCTATAGAAATATGGTGTCCCTTACTCACAGATTCGCAGAAAGACTGTATTGCGGCTGGTAGGCTTTGCCTGGCCAGCATTTCAGGAACCAGGTTGTAGGATATGTTGCGTACTTCAACACTTATTTCATTAACAAGATGAACTATTTCCTGGTACGTTGACATTTTGCCTATACTATTGTCTTCCCGGGCTAAGGAAGTACAATTCATTTGGGTAGCGGACAGTAGTACGCTTACCCCATCATGCAACTCCCGGGCTATACGTCCTCTTTCCATTTCTTCGCCTTCCATCCGGGCATTTAAGCTTTCTATTTCCAATTGCTTTCGTTGCAGTTTTTGCCGCCCGAAAAACCAACCGAATATAAGCAGGCTTGCCGATATTCCGGAGATAGCAGTGGTTAGCAGCCAGGTATTCTTTTCCCGTATTTTATTTTCTTTCTGACTAACCAGGAGTTTCTGTCGGCTCAGCTCTTTATCTTTTTCGGCTGTTTTGAACTGTATTTCGAGGCGTGTCACCCTCTCGGCATTTTCCTTACCCATTAAACTGTCTTTCAGATCTATATAAGCCTGTTTATAGTTGTAGGCTTCCTGATACCGTTTCATGCCTTGGTAAGCTACAGCCAACTGGTTGTAGGCATTAATCATATTGTCAACTTGCCCCTTTTTCTTGCTGTCTTCCAGGGCGGGAAGGAGGTAACGAACTGCTTTTTGAAATTGTCCGAGTTGCACATAATTAAATCCCAGTACATAAGCGGCATTCGTTCTATAGGCAAAAGAGCCATTCAATACGGCATTTTGATAGCTGATCTTACTATAAGGCAATGCTTCGGCTGCTTTTCCGCTTTTTATTAATAAAGAGGCCATTGTCTGGGCGCTGATACTTGCACAATCGTAATATTTTTTTTTCAGGGAGAGGTCTAGCGCTTCCTTTGATAATTGCGTCGCTTTTTTATAATTCTTTTGCTCCGCGTAAAAACTACCAATGTTTACCAATAACTTGGTTTTGCTCAAGGTATCCTTGTATTTTTCTGTAAGCGATACCACCTGCTGGTAGTAGGCAATGGCTTTCCCGTAATTGCCCAGCCTTGTAGCAATATTGCCTAATCCCAAACGGGCATCGCAATAAACGGTATAATTTGAAGAATCAAAGGACCGGAACGCATTAATGACTTTCAGGTAAAACCTTGACGCAGAGTCGTAGTTTCCGTTCTGGAAATAAATAACACCCATTACATTGTTTATCCTGGCCAATGCTTCCTGTCTTCTAGGGCCGGCATTGTTAAATAAAGGTAATAAGTTTGAGTAGAGACGCTTTATGTTATCGTAAGCTCCGTCTAAATAATAAAGGTTACATAAAGCCAGCGATTTCCATATAACAGAATCGGTTTCGCCTGCCAAACGGTAGAGGACAATAGATTGCTTTAGGCTGTTGGCTGCAGTGGAAAAAGCCCTTTTCCCTTTATAAATTATTGCTATTTCTCCATACAGGTTAGCTGCTTTTTCGTATGCCCCGATCCTGTTAAAACCATGAGCGGCCAGGCGATAATAATGTATAGCGCTGTCGGGTTGGCTGGTATATAACTTTTTACCATCTTGTTGCACATTGTACAGGCGTATCAGATCGTTTATTGAAATGGTATAGTAGTTGCTAAACAGTTGCTGTTGAATAAGATGTGTATTCTCCTGTGCTCCTGTATGGGTCGACAAAATAAAAAGGCAGAACCCATATAAGGTAACTATCCTTAAGAATGATAAACGCGGAGCGGAAAACATAGGCTAATGTACAATACATTCACAGGATAAGAACCAGCAATTTCGTTTCCTGGTTTCAGGAGGAAAAATATTAATTATTTCATGATTTTAGAAACAGGTATTGGTTGTCATTGCGTCAACGTTGACAAGGCAAAGTCAAAGAGGAATTGGGTATCAGGTACTTTGTATTATGACCCAGAGGCCTCATATTAAGTTAAAAGTAAGGTACGATGGGCTCGAAACAAAGCGTCGAAAGCATTACCATGGTCGGGATCATCATCATACTTCGTATACACAGACAATGGAAACAGGGATTGCTTCGTGCCGTGCACTGGACGTTGACAACGCAAACTAAGACGGGAAAGATCCGGGAGTGTTAATGATGCTTTATCTCTATAGATGTGCCGGTATTCCGCTCTCCGCCTATGCATTATCATCCTGAGTCTCTGTAATAGACAGGTCAGTAAAAATCAAACCCCGCTGCAGCTTAAAAGCGTCATCTTTTAATTACCTTCGCCCTCATGCAACAAAAGATGCAATGGGCCCGGTTGTTTAGCACCAGGCGTAGTGGCGACCACCAGGATAAAATAGTTAATCCCGATCGCCTGCGTACGTCTTTTTTACGGGATTATGACCGGATTATTTTTTCATCTGCATTTCGCAGACTACAGAATAAAACACAGGTTTTTCCCCTTCCTGGCCCTGTTTTTGTACATAATAGGTTAACCCATAGTCTTGAGGTGGCTTCAGTAGGCAGGTCCTTAGGCCGGGAAGTAGGTGTACGCATTGCAAAAAAGTATAGCGACACAGACGAATCTTTCCAGGAATTTTACCGTTACGAGTTATCGAACGTTATATCGGCTGCCTGCCTGGCGCACGATATTGGCAACCCTCCTTTTGGCCATTCGGGAGAAGATGCTATTCGTTCTTATTTTCTCGAAATGGATAGTTCTGTATTGAATTTGCTCACAGATAATCTTAGTGAGAATCAATTGATGGATTTCAGGAGGTTTGAAGGCAATAGTAATGCCCTGCGTATATTGACCCATCGTTATAACGAACCATTAGCAGGCGGATATAACCTTACTTTCACTACCCTGGCCTCCATTGTAAAGTATCCTTGTACATCGGTGGAGGGCTTTAATAAAGCATCCGGGCTTATCAGTTGCAAAAAGTCCGGCTTTTTTGATTCGGAAGTTTATATGTTCGAGCGTATTGCCGGGCACCTGGGCATTCCGCAGAAACAAGGCTTTAATACGGTGTATGCGCGTCATCCTTTTGTGTTTCTGACCGAAGCGGCCGATGATATATGTTACCGTATAATAGATCTTGAAGATGCGCATAGACTAGGCATAACTTCTTTGCAAAAAATACTGGACCTGTTTCTTCCTTTTTTTAAAGAAGAGCAGGGTTATAATACTTTCGACAAAATAAACAGGCAATTGCAGGAAATCAATGATCCTAATCAGAAAGTACAATACATCAGGGCTATATGGATTGGCCTGATGGTGCATAAACTTTCTGATCTGTTTATGGAGAAAGAAGAACAGTTGTTGTCGGGCGAAGTGCAACAATCGCTTATGGATTGCTTACCCCCGGATGACCAGGTTGTGCTAGACGAAATCAACCGCTATTCGTACCAGAATGTTTATAACTATAAACCGGTTGTAGAAATAGAGATAACCGGTTATCATATTATAGGTGCTTTACTCAAGGAATTTATGGCGGCCGTAATAGAGCCCGGACGGACAAAGTCGCAAAAACTATTGCAACTTATTTCTCCGCAATTCCCGGTTCGAAAGGGAAATGAGCATTTATATCAGAATATTCAATCGGTTGTCGATTATATTTCCGGCATGACAGATCTTTATGCTATTGACCTGTACCGGAAAATAACAGGTATTCATGTAGCCGCCCTGTAGATTGTCAGCATATGGCCCTCTGTTAGAGTTGCTCTACCCGC
>JBEBWN010000051.1:0-16039 GCA_040392235.1 Taibaiella helva
GTAGCCGGCAAATAGGATATAGTACCATAGGCCGACTTTTTGAAGTTAGAGCCATCAGTCAGCATCAGGGATTCCTTAATAGGGTTTTCAGGAGAAAAAATGACCTTAATTCCTTTCCGTATGCCGTCCTGACGCAGTTTTTTGCGCAAATGTTGTGCAAAGGGGCAGTTATATGTCCGGGAAATGTCGGTTACCTCAAGTTGCAGGGGGTCAAGCTTACCGCCAGCACCCATAGAACTGATTAAAGGCAGTTTTTTATGGTATGCCGCCTTCATAAACTTTAGTTTAGGCGATATGCTGTCAATGGCATCCACAACATAACCATAAGGCACAGATAAGAGCTGTTCTACCGCTTCAGGCCGTACAAACTCTTTTACGACATGCAATTTCAGTTCCGGATTGATGGCCAGTAAGCGTTCAGCCATTAATTCCGCCTTACTTTTGCCCTCTGTCGTTTTTAATGCAGGCAACTGGCGGTTACGGTTACTCGCCTCCACTACGTCGCCATCCACAATCGTCATTTCGCCAATACCGTTCCTGCAGATAAATTCTGCTGCGAAAGAGCCCACACCTCCCATACCTACTACCAGCACATGGGCGTTCATCAGTTTTTCCAGTTTTTCCCTCCCTACAAGTAATTCAGTCCTGGAAAGCCATGCGGTATCTGTCATCATCAGTTAAAAATATTTTCGTAATTTTTTTGGAGCTGCAAAATAATCACATCTTCTCGAGTTTTCCGAATCCTGGCTGTTTCTTTATACAGGATATCAATCGGGATAGCAACGTCATCAGTTTCCAGGAAAAAACGGTCGGCAGGTGTTTGTCTGATCACTTCCCGTATATGTTCTTTGTGTAACAGGCCCGCGCCGAAGGACAGATAATGCCCTTTTCCGAGAATGGCGGCGGCGAGTGTTGCTTTCCTGTTGAAGCCGTGGAATATAGCCGGGGTGTTTGCCTTTTGCAGCATGTGCAGTACATCGTTATAGGCTTGAACACAGTGTATGATCAGGGGCTTTGCCAGGCGGCCAGCTAATTCGATCTGCATTTTGAATGCTTCGATCTGCACCGGCCGGCTGGTAGAACAGATATAGTCCAGGCCGCATTCGCCTACGGCTTTAACAACCGAAGCGCCGGCATGTTCTTTGAGTTCTGCAAATTGCAGCGCAATATCCGCCAGGTACCAGGGGTGCAGCCCGATACTGTACCGGCCTGTTGGCGAAAGTTGATCAAAATGCTCATGCAGGTTAATATGACGAATGCTGTCCGCCATGTCCGTCGCCGGGTTATGAGTATGTATATCTATATAAGCCGGGATGGCTGCCATAATGCAAAAATCCGTTTTTGTTTCGGGAAAAGGCTTATACTCTACAAAGTAGTTATAGGAAATATTAAAATTGTACCCTATTCTTGGCCGTTGATAGCCGGTTGTTCCGCCTTTGCCGGTCCTGTCAACTGGCTGTAATTTTTTCTTTTCTTAACCTACAGTTTGCATATTTTTTCATTGATTACCTTAACTTTGCCTTAGTTCATGAGAAAATTTCTGGCCATATTATTCCTTTCATTGTTTACCATACAGATGCTCCCCTTGAGAGCTATTGGTAAAATATTGTGGAGTGGCCAGATGACCGAAGAGGTTCATGAAAACGGACCCTGTCATAAAAAGATGGCAGATCCGGATAAGTTCTGGTATCTTAATTATGCCCCGATTGGACAATCTGCTCCTGTTTTTAATGGCTTCAATGGCATTATACGGGACGAGGCACTGATCAAATGCCTTCATTTAGAGGTTCCCATACAGCCTCCAAATCACATCTAAGCTGCTATTCCGGCAGGTTTTTTTCGTATCCGTGCTTTTTTCATGGCGCATATTATAAGATATGTACCGTATTGCGGCATCGGTGTTGTTTTTTTCCTTAATCGTTATTTTCTAACAAATTCTTTGTTATGCAAAAGCAAGGATCCTTTTTCGCGAACGCGAAAAGCGATTTGGTTGCGGGTGTTATCGTATTCCTCATTGCTCTTCCTTTATGCCTTGGTATAGCCCAGGCTTCCAATGCACCTTTATTTTCCGGTATTGTTGCCGGGGTTATTGGCGGTATTGTTATCGGTTTTTTTAGTAAGTCGCACCTGAGCGTCAGCGGCCCTGCGGCCGGTTTGGTAGCTATAGTAATAGGAGCTATCGCTACGCTGAGCCCTATTGGCGCTGATGGACAACCTGATGCCGTAGCGGGTTTTAAATTCTTCCTCTGTTCTGTAATCATTGCCGGTGGTATTCAACTTATCCTCGGCTTCGTAAGAGCAGGAAGTATTGCTAACTATTTTCCATCCAGCGTTATAGAAGGTATGCTGGCCGGTATCGGGCTTACTATTATATTAAAGCAATTACCTGACGCTTTCGGTTATGCCGAACCGGTTGGCTCATCAGCCGGTATGCAGGATGCAGAACAGGGCGTTTCCTTGTCTTTTTTGAGCAGGATTACAGAGCATATCGAATTGGGCGCCGTTGTGATTGCCCTGCTGGGAATGGGCATACTGATCCTTTGGTCTACGAAAACGATGAAGAAATTCCAGATGATACCCGCCGGTTTGCTGGTGGTTGTTATCGGTACCTTGCTCAATGGCCTGTTTAGCGCTTCCATGCCCAATTTATTCGTTAGCGGCGATCACCTGGTTACCTTGCCGGTGCCCCAAAGCGTTTCTGATTTCGCAGGCCAGTTTATGCTGCCCGACTTCAGCGGCTTTTCCAACCCGGCTGTCTGGCAGATCGGCGTTGTAATAGCTGTGGTGGCTTCTATTGAAACGCTATTGTGCATTGAAGCGACAGATAAACTGGATCCGCAGAAAAGATATACCTCCGGCGATTCTGAGTTAAAAGCTCAGGGCATCGGTAACCTCGTCAGCGGTTTTATCGGCGGATTGCCCATCACTTCCGTAATTGTGCGCTCCTCTGCGAATATCAATGCCGGCGCACGTAGTAAATTATCTACGATCACACACGGTACCTTGTTGCTGGTCTGTGTAGCGACCATTCCTTTCATTCTGAATATGATCCCTAAGGCTACATTGGCGGCCATACTTATTTTTACCGGTTACCGCCTTTGCCGTCCGGCCGTATTCAAACATATGTGGCATGCCGGCCTCAGCCAATTCATTCCCTTTGTGGTGACCGCTATTGCAGTAGCCCTCCCGATGCTGGGTTTATTGAAGGGCGTTGGTATCGGTATGGTGATCAGCATTTTCTATATACTGCGGAACAACCTGCGTATTCCCTTTTTCTACAAACGTGCGGTGTACAAATCCGGTGACGTGATTACGCTGGACCTGGCCCAGGACGTTTCTTTCCTGAATAAGGCCAGTATCAAAAATACATTGGAACGTTTACCGGAAGGGAGTACCGTTATCATTAATGCTGCGCAAACCGAGTATATCGATTACGACGTATTGGAACTGATTAAAGAATTCCAGCAAAACCAGGCACAGGATAAGAATATTAAAATGTCGCTGTTGGGCTTTAAAAATACCTATAAACTTCCGGAAGATGTCCTGGCTACGCCCGAAGCGGTAGATAACTTAACAGACCGGCCCGAAAGCCCTATAAAAAAGACTGCGGGCACCTACAAAAAACTATTGAAGCAGCTTACGTCTTAAAATAATCCGTTATTAACTAAACCGGGCAAATACCAGATTGCCTACTAATTAAAATACTATATGAATAGCACTTTTCAGCATAATGATATGACCCCGCAACTGGCGCTTCAGTTGTTAAAAGAAGGGAACGAGCGTTTTGTTAACGGGTTAAGTATAAATCGCGACCTGATGCAAAAAGTGAAAGAAACGAAGGACGGTCAAAAACCATATGCCGCCATATTGAGTTGTATGGATTCCCGCGCGCCGGCGGAACTACTGTTTGATCAGGGCATAGGCGATATTTTCAATATCCGGATTGCCGGAAATGTTATTTCTCCTTATGTACTGGGATCACTGGAATATGCCGTAGCAGTCGCCGGCTCTAAGTTGATACTGGTTATGGGCCATACTAATTGCGGGGCTATTAAGGGCGCCTGCGACCAGGTAAAAATGGGTAACCTTACGGATCTGTTAGAGCAGATACAGGATTCGGTTAGGCAGGAGCATACCGTTAAAGAAGAAAGAAATGGCAGTAATATTGATTTTGTAAACAGGGTGGCCTTGTTGAATGTGTACCACTCTATCAACCAGATTATGGATCAGAGCGATATTATCCGCAACATGGTAGACGAAGGGAATATTAAGATCGTGCCGGCAATGTATGATATTGCCACCGGTATTACTACTTTTCATCAGGAAGCGGTTATGGTATCTTAAAGAGTAGGTGTGTTTTTGTTTGTTGTTTAAGAGTTCTGCATTTTTGCAGAACTTTTTTACTTTTATACTATGAATATACAACATGCACAAAACGACAGAGGCGGTAAGTTCTTCTACGAAGAAGGGGGAAGGATACTGGCAGAGATGACGTATGTCTGGGCCGGAGCGGAGAAAATGATCATTGATCATACCGAAGTGGATTCTTCCCTGAAAGGAAAAGGTGTTGGTAACCAGTTGGTTGCTGCTGCTATAGAAAAAGCCCGTGCAGAGGGCTTCAAGATATTGCCGCTTTGCCCCTTCGCGAAAGCGGTGATGGATAAGCATACAGAATATAACGACGTGCGTTTTTAAAACAGGAGGGGGAAGAATATGGGGGACCGCCCGGTAAAAAATAGCCTTAACTAAAATAGCCGTACACTGTTTTGGGCAGGTACGGCTATTTTAGTTAAGGATTGGATTAAAGACCACTAACAGTCCGCCAGGGTCTTAATGTTGAATCACTATCTTTTCCTGTTTAATAATGGTATTACCTGCATCGTAAATGCGCAGCAGGTACATGCTTTCGGGCAATGTGCTGATGTCCAACAAAGAGGTATTGTCCTGTTGCAGAACGGTCCTGCCGTTCATATCAATAACAGCAACATTTACCGGCGCTATGTATTGAATATGGATCGTTTTATTAGCCGGGTTAGGATATACCGAAAGGCTATGGTTAGTATAAGGCTGCAGGATGCCTACATTCTGTACGAGGTAACCGTCTGATGTATCGATGCAACCCTTTTCGTCGGTAGTGATCACTTTATATACCCCATTCTGGGTAACCCGGTATTCCTTACCCGTTGCATTTTCGATCAGTTCGTCGTTTAATATCCATTGGTAGCTGCTATGCGTATTCATTGTGCGCAGGGTGAAACCTTCGATGGTGATAACGGCCGGCAGCGGATCGTAGACGCCGACCGAGCGGCTGATAACATTGCTGGTATCATTGCATTTAACAATCTGCACACTGATCAATCCTTCAGCGCGACCCGGTTGTACCGTAATGCTGGCCGAGTCGCTGGTGCCTGTCCAACCCTCTGGTATGGTCCAGATGTATTCTGTTGCCCCCTCAATTGTCGCTATTGCGTATGTGGCTGGCATATCAGGGCATATGCTATCGTTTCCGTTGATCGTTACTTCTGAGGGCAATGCCGCACCGCAAAATCTTGCCAGGAAAGCATTGCTGATAGAAGCAAAAATAGAATCCTGGTGACTTCCCTCTGTGACCGGGAAGCCGGCGCCTGTATTACCGGTGGCATAAATATTGCCCCATTTGTCGACCGTTATGCCTGTGCCCTCATTATTACTCGGTCCGCCCAGGTAGCTGCCCCATTGGCGCTGTCCATTTTTATTCAGCTTTACGATAAAGGCATCAAAGTCAGCGCCACCTCCAAAAGTAGGCTGGAAGCTTCCTGGACTAGCGATAGCGTCACTGCTTTTTGTGATGCCTATCCATAATATATTGCCCTGCCCGTCAACAGAAACCTTACCTGGTCCATCCTGTTCCAAGCCACCGTAGTAGGTTCCCCATTCTCGTTGGCCTTCTGTGTTAAATTTAACCAGGAAGGCATCGGTAGATCCGCCTAATGTTGTTTGATGGCCGTCTGAACTCGCTATATCTGTTGTACTTTTTGTTGTTCCGGCCATATATACATTGCCGCTAAGGTCTGTAGTAAGCGTAGATACAACAGGGTAGTTATCGTCCTCGGGCCCACCATAATAAGTAGACCATATTTGCTCGCCTGTGCCATTGAATTTAGCCAGGAACAGGTCATTTTTGCCTGCAAGGGTGCTTTGGTAGCTATTGCTGGTGGCTATGCCTGTAGTGCTTTGCGTATAGCCGCTGATGTACACAAAGCCTGCCGTATCGCAGGCAATGCCGCCACCGTAATCTTTTCCTGTTCCGCCAAAGTAGGTAGCCCATTTGCGTTGGCCGGAGGAATCGAACTTAACGAGGAAAGCGTCTTCGGTCTTGTCGCTGAAAGTCGGCTTAAAGCTTCCTGGTGTGGCAATAACGCTGGTACTTTTTGTATAGCCTACCATATATATATTGCAATCGCGATCCGTAGCGATTAGGCCGCCGTTCTCATTATCCGGTCCGCCGAAATAAGTGCCCCAGCTTAAACGGCCATCAGCATTAAATTTTGCCAGGAAAACATCATTTTTGACGTTCAAAGTGGGTTGGTAACTGCCCGGGGTGGCAATGCCCGTTGTGCTGGGCGCTTGTCCGCTCAGGTAAACATTTCCCGCCGGATCGAGCGCGGCGCCATAAGCTACTTCGTTTTTGTCGCCGCCATAATAGGTAGCCCAAAGGCGGGTTCCGGCAGCAGTGAATTTGGCAATAAATCCGTCCGCGCTAAAAACACCGCCGCCAATAGTAGTCTGGTGCGCGCCGACTGTTGCAATATTGGTAGCCGACATAGCTGCCCCGGTCATATAAACATTACCCTGGCTATCGACTAATGTACAGGCGCCAACGTCGAAGAGATCGCCGCCGTAATATGTGGCCCATTCTAATTCCGGATCGATGACCAATGTGCCCTGGTATGCGGCGGTTTGAAAGCTTAATATATTGTTTTCCAGTACAAAACGGGAAGCTACCTCTTGAGCTGCCTGGCCTGGGTTGCCGGAAAGGCTATAGGCATAAGGCGCTTTTTCCTGTACAGTACCCGAAGGTGTATAGGCCATAAGACTGCCATTTTCCTGGAGAGCCAGGGTGGAGGTGCCGCTATATTTTATTTTAATATCGGCGGCATTGCCGCCCGGATGCACCACGAAATCATATTTAAGTTTGGATGCGCCATTATGTTCATCAATGTACAGTACCCAATCTATCTGGGGGTACACATTTTTGTACGTTATTTTCTTATATTGATATGCTGTGTTGTTGAGCGGGTCCATGCCGTGCAGGTAGTACCGCTCCCATCCTTCCTGCTCCTCTTTTACAACCGTTGCCGCAGGGTTAGCGCCCAATAAGCTTACGTCCATCCGATAGCTGCTCATCAAAAAGTCTGTATTATGGGCATCACGCAGGGCTTCTAAAAGCGGTGTTTTTTTGCTACCGGAAAACGATAGGGCGTTCCATTGGTAGTGTAGCCCGGTGGGCCCCAGGAACAGGATGGGACCTGTACCTGTTATACGAAATTGAATATCAGGTCGTTGGGTTCCGTGTTGGTCTGTAATCTGTCCTACGTTTTCCGTAAAGCGTAAAGAAGATTGCAGGCTGTAACGACTGCCTGTCCCGGCAGCAACACTAAGAGCAAGCGGTAACAAAAACGTCAGAAACAGTAGTACTTTTTTGTTCATTATCTTTTATTTTTTAAATGAAAGTGTACTGCTTTTCAGAGAGGTGGCGACATCTCCATCGAAGCTGCTACAAATTACGGTGTTAGCCTTCAGAAGTTTCTACGGGAAAACCCGTATTTTTGAATTAAAGGCATTGATTATATATGAGAACAGGAGTGCACTTTAAAAGTTGGTTGCTATGCCTTTTGTGTAGTCTGGCGTGTATGCATGTCACTGTTGCTCAATCCGATACCTTGACAACCCGCCGGGGTGCGGAATACGTGACAATCCGAAACGATATGGCGGAAGATCGACCTGTTCCGGCGGATACTTTCCAGATAAGAAAACAGTTATCAAAGGGACTTGCCTTGATGCCTGATAAGCCGGATAGCAGTTACCGGCTGATTAACGACGCTTTGAGAAAGAGTATCTTGCTACGGTTCGATTATGGTACCGCCTTAGGCTACTCGTACCTGGCGAGTTATTATAGTTACCGGGGCGATTATGACCGGGCATTGAACTTCTATAAAATAGCTATACCCTTTGCAGAGCGGGGATTTAAAAATGCGAATACCCTGGCTATGTTTTACAGCGGTTTCAGCACCATCTACTACTACAAAAATCTTTATGACTCCATGTTCTTCTTTACCAATAAGGCCGAACAGTTGTTAGGCCGGTCAAAGCTGAAGAACACGATCGATGTGGCTAACCTGGCCAATATTTATGTCAATACAGGATCATTGTGGTGCATTATGGGCGACTACGAAAAATCGATCCATTATTTCTTTAAAAGCTTATCCGTTTTACAGCCTTACCGTCACAGAAAGGAGCTCAAGTCGCAAATGGTGACCGCCTATGGCAATATAGGCTGGACTTACCTACGGAGCGGAGATACGACAAGGTCCTTTTATTATTACAAAAAAGCTTTTGACATAGATAGTGGAAATATGATGGCCCGGGCAGGATATGGCTTGTTGATGGTAAGGAGAGGATATTTTCCGGAAGCTTTGACCATATTGCAGGGTGTGGGTCTGAAAGAATATAAAGAACATAATTTTTATAGCCTTGCAGTTGCCAGAGTAGCCCTGGGCAGGGTGTACTATGAGCTGGGGCAATACGGCAAATCAGAAGCAGTGTTGAAACATGTGTTACAACAGGTAGAGGGAAGGGCGAGCCTGGAGTCGTCGCTGTGTTATGACGCGTATGACCTGCTGGCTTCCATATATCAAAAGGAGGGGCAGTATAAGCTGGCTTTTGAATACCAGGATAAGGCCAAAGTTTTTTTGAAAGGTCAGCTCCAGCGGGAAAAGGTGGCCGGAGTGTATCAGCGTGAAATAAAGATCCAGGCAGCGTCGAAAGATGAAAAAATAGCGCAGGAGAAGCTGCGTTTCAGCGAACAGAATCGGCGCTTCCGGGAACGAAACTTATGGATGGGTGCTATTGCCAGCAGTTCGTTCCTGCTGGCTGTAGTACTGGTGCTCCTGTATATAAGCAGCCGGCATAAACAAAAACTGCAAGGGGAGCGGATCAATGCTTTAAGACGCGAACAGGAAATAGACTCGTTGAAGGCTATGGTAAAAGGGGAAGAACAGGAGCGACTGCGGTTGGCCGGCGAGCTGCATGACAGTATTATGGTACAATTGTCGACTGTAAAAATGGGATTGAAGTCCGTTCCGGAATCATTTTATAATATGAGTTGCGATGACTATATTCAAACCCCGTACTACCGTAATATGGTGCAGATGATGGAAGACGTAACAGTTGAACTGCGCCGCACAGCGCATAACCTGATGCCCGACATGCTGCTCGAAGGCGGTATTACGGATGCTGTTTTTTATTTTTGCAATGCCATGCAGTACACGGGCTTGCGGGTGACGTATCAGCAATACGGTACCATTCCACGCCAGCCTTCTGAATTTGAATTGTCGGTATTCCGTATTATCCAGGAGCTACTGCAGAACGTTGTAAAACATGCTGCAGCCAGCCGCGTTATGGTGCAACTGGCGGAGGTGGAAGGGCACATTTTATCTGTAACCGTCGATGACAACGGAAAAGGATTTGATCCCAAACGATTGCCTGATACGAAAGGCATAGGATTACAGAGTGTACTGTCGAGAGTCCAGGTGTTAAAAGGTACGATAGATATTCGTAGTAGTGCAGAGGACGGCACTTCTGTTCATATGGAATTTGAAATGCCGGTAGATACTGTCGCGGCAAAACAGGAACAAAAAAATATGGAGGAAACCCGTGTATGAAGATAAAGGTAGATATTACCGACGATCATCCCCTGGCCATCAATGGCATCCGTATGATGTTGGAAGGTGAGCCTGATATTGTAGTATGCCATACCCATACTACAGCCGGTGCTTTGAAAGAGAGTATGGCTGAAGAACGGCCGGATGTGCTTTTGCTTGATGTAAAGCTGTCGGATGAACCCGGTCCGGAAGTGGCTGCTTTTATTACCCGGCATTACCCCGATGTCCGCATTATTGCCTTAACCAGCCTTGATGCACCGGCTGTGGTAAAAAATATGATGGGTAATGGCTGTATCAGCTATCTGCTTAAAGGAACGGACCGCAATACCCTGATCGAAGCCATACGGAAAGCCTATTTCTGGGAAGAGTTTATTGATCCTGCTCTGCGTGCGCAGGTACATTACTCCCGTTATGAGCCGGGCAATCAACTTCCGGAACTTACAAAAAGAGAAAAGGAGATACTGCAGCTGATCGTTGCTGGCGATAGCACCCAGGAAATTGCGGAAAAACTGTTTATAAGTCCCCGCACTGCCGAAACACACCGCCTGACCCTTCTTAAAAAACTGGATGTAAAAAATACGGCAGGCCTTGTACGTATAGCACTTACGCTGGGATTAATAATGTGATCAGGACAGCATAGCTGCTGGCAGGGTAACTGTTTATGATAAATTAAGGATGCTTTTAGATATGGCCTTTTATCTTTGGCCCATGAGAACGCTTATCTTTTCAGTTATCTTTATATTTTCTTTTGGAGCCGGGGAAAGGTTGCAGGCGCAAAAAATTGCATCCTATAAAACGGATGATCTGTTACAAAGAGTGGCCGACAAGGATACCCTCTATATTGTTAATTTCTGGGCTACCTGGTGCGTACCCTGTGTAAAAGAGTTGCCCTCCTTTAGTGTTGTCCATGATCTGTACAAGGGACAACCGGTAAAAGTGTTGCTGCTGAGCTTTGACTTTAAAGAGCAATATCCCCAAAAGCTACAAGCCTGGGTGAAAAAGAAAAAACTGAGTCCCGAAGTGATCTGGTTTAATGAAAGCAACCCTACAGATTATATTCCGCGTATAGCGCCCGAATGGGAAGGGGGCTTACCGGCTACTTTACTCATCAACAACAGGACAGGCAGCCGCGAGCTGATGTCGCGCGAGGTGAGCGCCGATGAATTAAAGAAATGGTTGGACAGCCAGTTGCCTTAATGTCCGGTTTAATCTATAGGAGGCTGTTTTTTATGTGCTTATCAGGATGTTAACCGCATTTTTCGGAAAGCAATGGCCTTTTTCGTACTTTTGAAGTCTATGCGGAATATCAAAATTATTGAAGTAAGGTCTGAAATCGGCGCCGGCACCAGGGGCGCGAGCCTGGGTGTTGATGCCATAAAAATAGCTGCTCTTGATTTTATGAGCAGCCTTTTTGTTAATATTCCTACAGAGATAATACCGGACGAGAATAGATTACTGTACGAGCCCGTAGAGTCGCCTTACGCGAAACGTATTAAGGGGATTTATACGATGTGGGACCGGCTGGCCCAGTCGGTACAGGAAACCCTTAAGTCCGGTTTATTCCCTATCGTGCTCTCCGGCGATCATAGTACTGCCGGCGGGACCATAGCCGGTATAAAGATGGCAAAGCCCAAAGGACGCCTGGGCGTCATATGGATAGATGCACACGCTGATATGCATACGCCCTATACAACACCTTCCGGAAACATGCATGGCATGCCTTTAGCCGCTTCCCTGGGTGAAGACAATGCGGAAAATATGACGCACAAGGTTGATGCCAACACCATCGACTGGTGGAATAAACTGAAGCAGATCGGGAAGATTTCGCCCAAAATACTTCCGCAGGATATCGTGTTTATCGCGTTGCGGGATTATGAAAAAGAAGAGGAAGCCCTGTTGAAGAAGCATAATATAAAGGTGATATCTGTGCAGGAAGTGCGGAAGAAAGGGGTTGAGAATGTGGTGCGACAGTCGCTATTGCACCTGAGCGCTTGTGAGGATATTTACGTTTCTTTTGATGTAGATAGCCTCGATAGCTCCATTTCCAGGGGTACGGGTACTCCGGTTAGCAATGGTTTGAAAGAACGCGAAGCAGAGGATATACTGGCTACCCTGATGCAGAATCATAAAATTTGCTGTTTTGAAATTACGGAAGTGAATCCTACGCTGGATAAAGAGAACTTTATGGCCGAGATCGCATTTAATATACTGCAGCGTAGTGTAAACCTGCTTTTGGTAAATTAGTGTTAGGTCAAAAGTAAAAAAGGCAAAACTAAAATTGACAACAATAGATTGATGAGTAATTAAAACGAGGTAATAAATCGGAAAAGTATACTTGGCAATACACTATTGTTAAGGCAAAGGTAAAAGTCGAAAGCCTAAAGTATTTGTGTATAAGATAACCGTTTAAATATACCCGTAGTTTACCGGTGACACGACACTAATTTAAAGTCCGGGTCAAAAGGACAAAAAGTAGTTACAGATGAGTTATGTAGCCGGCAGAAGCAGGTATTGCTTAGAAAAGTGGTTGCGCGGTTTAATTTGGTCTTGCAGAATAATCATATAAATATTGAAAACGTTTAACGTTCCCGTACATTATAGAAGTCCCCTGATTACCGCTATTAAAAACAGGCGGCGAAAGGAGGATAAACTAAAGAAGGACTTTGATCCTACAGTATTGACCATTGGCAACCTGGAGGTGATCCTGGCACGGCATTTCGGCTTTTGCTATGGGGTGGAAAATGCCATTGAGATAGCATTTAAGGCCGTTACAGAGAACCCGGGCAAGCGTATATTCCTGTTAAGCGAGATGATCCATAATCCCCAGGTTAATGCCGACCTGGTAGAAGAGGGTGTACGTTTTATCATGGATACTTACGGACAACATCTGATTGAATGGGATGAACTGAATGAAAATGATATAGTGATCATACCTGCTTTCGGAACAACACTGGAAATCGAAGCGATACTAAAGCAAAAAAATATCGAGCCAACATTGTATAATACCACCTGTCCCTTTGTCGAAAAGGTCTGGAACCGTAGCGAGAAGATAGGCAAGGATGGCTATACCATAGTGGTTCATGGTAAACCCAGGCATGAAGAAACCAGGGCTACATTTTCGCATAGCATGGCGCATACACCAACGGTTGTGGTTAAAGATATGCAGGAAGCGCATCAGTTGTCCCGTTACATTACCGGGGCCGCCCGGCCGGAGGATTTTTACACGGAATTCAAGGGGCAGTATTCGGAAGGCTTTAATGTGCATACCGATTTGCAGAAAATCGGCGTTGTAAACCAAACCACAATGTTGGCCAGCGATACGCAGGGTATTGCCGATTATCTGAAGCAGCAAATGGCAGAGCATTTTCAACTGGATGAGAAAAGCATCAGGGAGCGTTTTGCCGATACCCGTGATACCTTATGTTATGCTACCAATGACAACCAGACCGCGGTAAGCACTATGTTGCAACAGCAGGCAGATATGGCCCTGGTAATTGGTGGTTATAATAGCAGCAACACCTCGCACCTGGTCGAGTTGTGTGAGGACCAATTGCCTACTTACTTCATCAACCATGAAGATTGTCTTCTGGATAAGGATAGTATAAGGCATTATGATCTGCATAGCCGTTCAGAAAAAATAACTGCTCCTTTCCTGCCGTCTCCGAAGCCGTCGTTAAGGGTTCTGGTAACCTCGGGCGCCAGTTGTCCTGATGCTTTGGTAGAACGTATTGTGCATAAGCTGAGTCAACTTACCGGCAATCATGAGGCATTGGAACAGTTGCTGCTTACGATGCCTCATGGCGACGCCTGATATTTTCCCTGAGAAAACGGTATTTCCAGTAAGTGTATAGTGCGTTGATACGGGCTATCTTCCATCCTGCCTTTCCGTCAAGGAAGCCGCCTTGGAAAAAGTATTCCTTTACGAAAGTGAATAGCGGCGATAGCCATCTTTTGTACAGAGGGCTTTTTTTGCCCCGGGAATGATATTTGTCGGCCGAAAGCAGTGCATACTGTTTGTTCTTCGCTATGAAAGATCCGGCGGTATCTGCCGTGTAATGATACAATATGCCGGGCAAAAGAGTGATTCCTGCCGGTGGTACCGGGGCCAGGGTTTCGTGTACCGGGTCGGCTTGCCACTGAACATATTGCCGGTTATATAAACGGGCAACACGGTCGCGTCCCCATGCGCCGTGACGGATCAGCCGGCCTTCAAAAAAAGACAGGCGGCGAAAGGCATAAATATCAATCGCTGAGAGAGGGGTGGTTGACAAATGCCGTATGGCGTCCCCTAAGGCCTGATCGGGTATCTCGTCGCTATCCAGCGAACATATCCAGTCATTTTGGGCCAGTTGCGCCAGCTTATTTTTAGTAGCGCTATATCCCTCCCATTGTAATGCAATCAGGCGTACGCCCGGTATACTGCTCCAGGAAGGCAGGTCTGCCCTGTCTGGCCCATTGTAGCCGATCAATATATCATGAAAGCCGGCTGTTGCGGCGTTCAAAAGGTTACGAAGCTTATCATCCAGGGCGTTTGTAACGATACAAAGGCTGAAGGTATGCAGGGAAGGCTGGTTCATCTTGGAGAACAGAATATTTTTGAAAGGAAATAACAGAAATGGCCTTATACATCTTTCCTCCGGAGAATAGCCACGGTCAACCTGCTGATACAGATGAGTTTTTCTGCCTCATCATTGATCCGGATGTCCCATACATGTGAACTGGCGCCCAGGTGTATGGGGCTTACCGTTGCCGTTACCGCACCATCCCGCTTTCCCCTGATATGATTACAATTGATCTCCATGCCTACACATAATTGTTTGCTGGAGTCTATACACAGCCAACTGGCAACACTGCCGGCGGTTTCGGCCAGTGCAGCTGATGCTCCGCCATGCAGCAAACCGTAAGGTTGATGCGTTTTTGGATTGACCGGCATTTGTAATTTGAGATAATTTTCACCTATTTCGGTGAACCGCATGTCGAGCGTTTCCGCCATCGTATTCCTGCTCATTTGGTTGAGCGCTTCCAGGTTAATTTGTTCCTGTTTCCAAATGCTCATTTTATTGCCCTGTTTTGCTTCTGAAAAATGATTCAAAGATAAGAATTGGCCCGTTGCTCAAATTTAATAAATAAAGTTTCCTTATTTTTTACATTTTAAAAAAAATACTTTTAAAAATGCTATATTTGCAAATGCTCCATTGTTAACCGATTAATTACTTACACTATGCTCAGTGTTTTAATTGCCGGCGCCGGTAAGTCCTCAGCTCACCTGATTCAGTACATGCTTACCCATGCCCGCCAGAAATGGAAAGTGGTCGTAATGGATGCCAATCCTGAAATGGTAGCGGAGAAACTGAATGGACATCCCAGGGCTGAAGCTGCTATCATAGACATCATGAATGAGACCGCCCGCCAGAATCTGGTGAAACAGGCTGATATCGTACTGTCGCTGATGCCGCCCCACCTGCATTATCTGCTGGCTAAAGATTGTCTTAAGTTCAAAAAGAACCTGATCACTTCTTCTTATGTTTCCGATGAAATTAAAGCGCTGGATCGTGAAGCCCGCAAGGCGGGCATAATGATGATGTGCGAAATGGGGCTGGATCCTGGCATCGATCATATGTCGGCCAATGCGCTGATACATGGTATACAACGCATAGCGGGATCGATTCATTGTTTTAAAAGCTATTGTGGCGGCCTGGTGGCCCCCGAAAGCGATGATAATCCCTGGCATTATAAGATAAGCTGGAATCCGCGTAATATAGTATTGGCCGGCAAACAAGGCGCGGTATGGCTGGAGGGTGGTAAACCAATGTCCGCTACTTTTGAGCAACTGTATGCTGCGCACAAAAAAGTAAAGATCAGTGAGCTGGGGCAATGGGCTTATTATCCTAACCGCGACTCCATGAAATACCTGGAATTGTACAGCTTACCGGATATTAAAACCTTTATGCGGGCTACATTGCGGCATCCTGCATTTATACGCGGCTGGGATATTATTGTGCGTGCCGGACTGGTAGAAGAAGCAGATAGCTTTCCGGCAGATGAATATACTTATGCCGGCTGGATAGCCATGAAATCGGGCCTGGATAATAACCAGCAGCTTAAGGAAGCCTTCA
>JBEBWN010000052.1:0-15938 GCA_040392235.1 Taibaiella helva
TTAAAATGAGTAATACCTGTTATAAAAAAACGCACCATTGGAAATATTTTTGTGGTCTGACTGCAATAAGTCAAAATACTATCATTCCTATCATGGCTATAGCTCAAGAAACACATGAAACTTTTTTTTCTTAAAACAACAGCTATGTATTCAAAATTTATATTTATAGGTCTTTGTGTTCTAATTTCTTTTTTTGAAACTAAAGGACAGAACCGATTAGTGCTACCGGGCTCCCTCCCATTCCCTAACACCAATATACAGCCCCTGTATTTTACAGAAAATGCGGGTCAGATTAAAGACCAGTATGGCAATCCCAGACCGGACATTGATGTTAAGCTTCGCGACAAAGGTATTACACTCTTTGTTGGCAAAGGTAAACTGCAGTACCAGTTAGAACGCCGGCAGGCCTACATCCCTTTGTCAATGCCTCAAGAGGCAGCAGATGCCGATTTATTAGAGACCTATCGCGTTGAGCTTAGGTTGACAGGAGCCAATCCAAACGCCGTCCTGGAAAAACAGGATGAAATGGCTCTTCCCAGTCATTATTATGGAACGGGAATGCCGGAAACAGGGTATAAGGCCCGGGCCTATCAAAAGCTCTGCTACAAAAACGTTTATCCTAACATAGACTGGGTTATATACGTAAAAGAGGAGGGAATAGAACACGATTTTATTGTACATCCGGGGGCCCGCGTCTCGGATATTGAAATGGAGTACCTGGGCGCAGAACAGATAAGTTGGGACAATAGCGGAGGATTAACCATATATACACCTTTGGGAACGATACAGGAAAGCAGTCCTATTACTTACCAAGAGGATGGAACATTGATCCCGTCCACCTTTCTTTTGGACTCAAACAAAATTCGCCTTGCCACACCCGGCCATAAATGTAAAATAACACTAGATCCAAAGGTAAACTGGGGCACTTACCTGGGGGGGACTTACCTGGGGGATGAAGTGATCAGTGTGGTTAATGACAGTAAAGGCAATTTATACTGCAGCGGCCAGACAACCTCTTCCAATATTGCGACAACGGGCGCATTTAAAAATACGATTAGCGGGCTATTCGATGCATTTTTGTGCAAATTTGACGCGGATGGTAAGCAGATTTGGGGCACCTATTTTGGTGGTCCGGGTACGGACAGGGGATGGGGACTGGCCATCGATAGCCAGGATAATTTGTACTTGCATGTGCATTGCATGGATGGCGCGCCGGGGTTGGCTACCCTTGGCGCATACCAAACCGCTCCCCGGGGCGGGAAAGAGATTGTACTGGCTAAATTCAACGAGAACGGAGAACGGGTCTGGTCTACTTACTATGGCGGATCGAAAGATGAAGGGTCGAACTCGATTTTCAATACGCTACAAGTCCATGGCACTTCGCTGTACCTCTATGCTACCACCTCGAGTTCTGATAATATTGCCAGCCCGGGAGCCGAAAAGACGGTGCTGAATGGCAAAGAGAATATTTTTCTGGCCAAATTTGATTTGAATGGCCAGCGTATCTGGTCCACTTATATACAAGGTATGGATAGTACAGGCCTGAATGTGCAAACAGCCTTTGCTATGAATATTGACCCCAAAGGGAATATCTATATGAGCACGCATGCGGAGAAAAAAGGATGGTCGACAGGGAATAGTCATCAACCTGATCCTTCATTGGGATCGGATGCCGTATTGCTGAAATATGACACTGCCGGGAAACGCATATGGAGCACCTATTACGGTGGCGAAAAATATGATGTGATCAGCTCCATTGCCTGTGATCAGTACAATAACGTATACGTCGCAGGATATACCTTGAGCAGCAATAATATCGCTACACCAGGCAGCCTACAGCCGAATTTTAGCGGAGGCGGGCTGTTTGACTTTTTCGTAGCGAAGTTTGATGAGTCCGGCAAACGGATATGGGGCAGCTACCTGGGGGGCGACGGCACAGAGGGGATGCCCAAACTGAATATCGTCGGTAACCAATATATTCTGCTTAACGGTACAACAACCAGTACCAATATGCCCGTAACCGAAAAGGCTTTTCAAAAAACATTTGGGGGCGGAACAGGTAACCTCAATTGGGGCGATTGGTATGTGGCCCAATTCGACCTGTCGTTCAATTTGATATGGAGCAGTTACTACGGTGGTTCGGGCGATCAAATGGCTTATTCTTCCAGTATATCCGGTGCTGATGTCTACTTATGCGGCAACTCCTACAGTTCAAATGGCGTAGTTACCCCAGGCAGCCATTTGGACACCTTAAATAATCCTTTTGGCGGTTTTGCCGGCCTGATTGTCAAACTTTGCTTTTCTTCTCTTCCTGAGGCAGGATACATACAGGGGCAGGACAGTGTCTGTGCTGATCAGCTAATAGGCTATACCGTCCCTGGCGACGCTGATATAGAAAACTGTATATGGACATTGCCCGAAGGTTGGAACGGGAACAGTACGACCACAAATATTTCGATCCGCAACAATGGACAAAGTGGACAAATTGGCGTTCAGATCATCCGGTGTGGGGATACCAGTTCCATTAGTTGGCTGCCCGTACACGTATTCGTACCAACAGAAGCCATAATTACCATTGAGGGGAAAACGCTAAAAACCCTTCATCAACATAGCAGCTATCAATGGATATTAGATGATCAGGCAATTGAAGGGGCCACACAAAGTACATTTACGGTAACCGGAAATGGTCATTACCGTGTGGCCACTACCGATGTGAATGGTTGTATAGACACATCCGAGGTATACGTTGTAAATAACGTCAGTATACAAGATAACTATCTGGGACAAGCATTTATAGAGGTCTATCCCAATCCGGCTTCCACAACGCTATATATACAGGCTGCCGGATCTGTTTTCACTACCCTAAGAGCAGTGGATGGTAAAACGCTGATTAGCAAAACGAAGGAAAAAACCATCTGCATTGACGGCTTTGCCAGTGGTTTGTACCTGGTACAGGTTCAAGACGAAAAAGGAAATATGTTATATCACAACAAACTTATCAAAATGTAGCCGGACTAATACAAACCTTATTTTATATCCCTATCTTTCTGTAACGTACAGATGGGGATATATTGTTTTTATAATACAAAGTATTTCTAAAAAATGAGCAGCTTCCAACGATTTTTCCTGCTGATTGCTTCCGGCATCTTGTGCAGCTCCTTGCAGAGCAAGGCCCAATACGATATGGTCTGGGCCTTTGGATCCGGGGCGGGTCTGGATTTTCATACTAATCCACCGAAAAGCATACGGACTAATATTGGTGCATGGGAAGGTGCGGCCTCTTTATGCGACAGCAATGGACACCTTCTTTTCTACTCAGAAGGGGATCGCGTTTGGAGCAGGGATCATCAAATTATGCCCAATGGTTTGAATCTTACCGGAATGGGCGAAGGTATAACCCAAAGCACTACGCAGGGGGTTGTTATCGTACCCCTGCCCGGAAGTGACCATCTATATTATTTGTTCTCTATCGGATCGATAGAATCGATAGGTTCAGGTCGGCTATGGTACAGTGTGGTCGATATGCGACTCAATAATGGTCTGGGCGATGTAGTGCCCAGTAGAAAAGCCCTTGCGCTGGATAAAGAGCTCAACGAAAAAATGATTGCCGTGCAGGGCAACGACTGCAATGTATGGTTGCTGGTTGTACCGCAAAGGGACGCCAAATTAAAAGCCTACAATATCGGGCTGGAGGGTTTGGATACCATCCCGGTGGTATCCGATATTGTCCCGATCGCACCTTGGGCTATTGCCGGCTGGATGGATGTTTCGCCAAACAGAAAGAAAATATTTATCGACTCGCGCCTTTATGATTTTAACGCGGATAGCGGAACTGTTAGTAATCCCATAGCCTTTCCAGAGACCCTAGGCTACGGTTATGGTGTCTGCTTCTCGCCCGACAATAGCAAGCTATACAGGAGCTTTGCATCCTTAATACAATGGGACATTGTCAGCAATGATTCTGCTACTATTATGCGCTCCAAATATACTTTTCCCGATACCGCAGTGGGTATGAGAAGAGGACCGGATAGTAAGATATATTTCGCACTCCCCGGAAGCCGGCTCGATCGTTTGGGTGTTATACATCAGCCCAATCTGGCGGGTGCCGCCAGCCAATTTGATGCCGCCGGCATACAACTGGCGGCCTTCTCGGGATGGGCGCCACCCAATTATACTGCCGTTGCTAAAGACAGGTACCGGTTCGTGCAACAGCAGTTTTACGATACCATCTTTTGTGCAAAGGAGCGGTTGTTGCAGGCATCCGCTAACAGCGGCATCCACTATGTCTGGAATACGGGCGATACCGCCCGGCAAATTACCGTTACTCAAAATGGCGTTTACTGGGTTCATTACGAGATTCATTCCGTATGTACCTACGATAGCTACACGGATACCTTTCATGTATATTTTGATACCATACCGCGTTGGCAAACAACCTATGTCGCAAAAGAACTGTATTGTCCGGGCGATACACTTATCCTCCGCCCAACCCAAAGCGGCGGCAATGACTATACCTGGCATAATGGTAGCGCCGCAACGACAATAGTAGCCGCCGACACAGGTATGTATTGGGTGCAATACAGGGTCGATAGTCTTTGCAGTATGAATAAGGACAGTTTTGCCATCAGCTATACTAAAGAAAAGCTCCGTTTAGAGTTCGATCTGGATACCCTTGTTTGTACGGACGATGCCCTTAATGTTAAAAATCTTTCGGATAGCCGTTACAGCCAATTCCGGTGGCATATGGGCAATGGTACGCAGATGAGTGGTCGCGACATCGCTTTTAACTATCCCGAAGCCGGAACATATACTATTACAGTGTACGGGCAATTGCGCAGCGTATGTATAGATTCTACACAGCGAATAGTAACGGTAGATGCAGCGGAACCACTGCAATTGTGGATGGACCAGGATAGTATATGCGCAGGACAATCGATAAGGCTAAGAACAATTCTTAACCCGGCTACTGTACAGTACCTGCAGTGGCAATTAGGGGAGGAGCAATTGCATACGAATAGTACAACATTACTGGATCATGCCTTTCCGGAACCGGGTATCCAGCCGATTGTTCTGTCGGCACGATTCAGAGCTTGCCCTGATGTAACGCAAACAGATTCGGTTTACGTAGCCCCCCTTCCCCTGGTCTTCCTGGGTCGGGATACCTCTCTTTGCTTTGCAGCACCGTCAATAGTGCTTTTTAACCGGCATCCCCGGCAAGCAGGGGAACTGTATACCTGGAATACGGGTGATACCTCAACGGAAATCCACATTACGCAAGCCGCTCCTTACCAGTTGCAGGTACGCAATAGTTATGGCTGTATAGCCTCCGAAAGTATAGAGGTAGGTAAAGACTGCTACACCGATGTACCTAATGTATTCAGTCCGAATGACGATGGCATTAATGATTATTTTTTCCCCCGCCATCAACTGAGCCAGGGTATAACAGGCCTGCATTTTCAGATCCGTAACCGCTGGGGACAATTGCTATTTGAGAACCGCGAGCAAGAGGGCGGTGGCTGGGATGGCCGAAACAACGGACAAGAGCAACCAACTGGTGTATATATATATCAACTGAGGATACAGTACAGTAATGGGCACGAAGAATTGTTGCAAGGAAATGTGACCCTATTACGATAAGCAAACAACATAAAAATTTACCCAACAAAACAACATATACCTTCCGGAAGTACCTATAGTTCCCCACACTGTCACTGTTACTAATAGCGACACTAAAGGATATGAAACATTTATAAAAATACTACGAAGATGTCAGATTAAGGGCGCCATCTCCTTATGATTCAGGAAGCAAAAATAACACAGTGCCGACTTGAAGCGTTTCGCACAGGCCAGCCTTTAATCGAACCTAGAATATTATTTTATTAGCGCAACAAACTTACATTGCCAGAATAATGCTCCTGCCGACCGTTGCTCAACAATACGGAAACAGTATAGATGTAAACACCCCTTGGTTGCTTCTGCCCCTTATAGGTACCATCCCAGCCCCTGCCTGTGCTTTGATGCGTTGAAAACAACAATTGTCCATAACGGTTAAAAAGCTCGAAAGAGAACGATACTATTCCTGATGCCAGGTGCTGTCGTGGAAAAAAATAGTCATTGTGTCCATCCCCATCGGGTGTAAACACATTGGGTATATCCACATAGCAGTCCTGCCCTACCCTTATGCTCTCCTCCGCCTTACAGCCCAACACCCGGGTGCTCAGCGCCAGGTGATAAGTACCCGGGTGAACAATTCTCAGTTGGCGGCTCGTATCGCCGGTGCTCCATTGGTATTGAAGATTCTCAGTCGAGGACTTTGAACGATTTCGTAAAACAAGGGCATCGCGATCCGTACAGAAGCCCGTATCGGGCCCCAAATCGACTGTTGGCGTAGCCATTACAAACACAGAATCCAGGAAAGCCACATCCGGGCAGGCTCTAAAGCGAGTAGTTAAATGCACTGGCAGATGACCCGCCTGATGAAAGGCATGGGATAGCGCCGGCGATTGATGAACCTCTACATCGGAGCCGTCGCCAAAACGAAACCTTTTTTGCAGTACAGAAGAATCTATTGGGGTGTAAAACACTATTTGCTGCCCACTACAAACGCTATCCGGAACAGCTACAAAATCGCCGCGCGTTAAAGGATCAACAATGATCGTTTTCTCCACCTGATCGGTACAAATATCGCCGATGCCCCGGAGCTGCACCTGGTAGGAACCACTTGCCGGAAAAGAATATTGGGGATGCCGGTCTGAAGAGGTATCGCCCGTACCAAAATCCCATAAAAAGTAGACAAAATCACTGTCGGAGGTATTATTAAAAGCAACTGCCGAAGACTGGCATACGAGGGTATCAGCGAGGAAGGAAACTTTGAAGTCTTCGTCAGGAATAGTTAGCCCTAGCATGGTATCGCAAGTGGCCGTCTGTATCTGGAGCGTGTAGAGGCCAGAAGGCAGGTCCTGCACGCCTGTGGCGTTAGACAATACCTGCCCCGAGCTGTTACGCCAGGTATACCGGTACACTACGGTATCGCCCGGTCGGCCTTGCAAACGTATGTTGCCGCTATTGGCGCCTTTGCAGGCCGGCTTGATGTGCACATCGGGCAACCAGCCCTTGGGGAAATACACCTGAACAGTATCAACATAATAACTGCAGGGCGCCTTTTTGTAGCTTACCCAATAAATACCTGGAGCACCAAGAGTTCTGCTGGCACCGCCAACACTGTCGTTCCACAGATAGTCCCAGCCATCGGTATGCATAGCCTCCAGGCTAATTTGGGTTGCATTCGCCCAACAGGGTGCGTATACCTGCCGGGCAGATGCGGTGAAACTATAGGGAAGTATGGGCACGCTATTGGGAAGACCGGCATGCATTTGTTGGCCCGGTAGCATAGCCGCGAGATAGTCAACGAAATTGCAGGAGGCGCCTGTACTATTGGGCGAAGCAATAACGCCGAGCCCCGGCATGCCATCCTGCCTGTTAATAAAATAGATTTTCCCGTCAGCGGCCAGCTTTAAATGACTGAAACCTATCTTACCCACTTCGGTTTCAGAAGCCACAATAGTAGTGGCATCTTTGGAACGTAAATCGTATTGATAAATAGATCCCGTTACAGCGTTTACATAAGCCTTAGTATTGTCGGGCGCAAAGCTGGCTCCGTAGCCACCGCAGCAGCGCAGCAACGCAATTTTATCAGACAAACGGCCCGTAGCAGGGTCAAATGAAAACAAAGCAGCACCATTTGCACCGCCCCATATACCGCTTTGTGTTGCCAATACGGTTTTGCCATCGGGCGAAACCACCATCGTGCCGATAGGCGAAGCTGCACTGGCTAAGCCTACATCAGAAATCACCGGTCGCCTGTTTACGCCTGCCGCGGTAACCTCAAACGACTTAAAAGACAAAGTTGAGGGATGTATGGACGAAACCAGCAACCACATATTGCACCGATCGCCACGGACTGCCGTCATTTTTTCAGCAAGAAATGTATCCAGGAGAATAGCCTTCTGGCCCGGTACAACATCGCCCAGCCCAGCCCCCAATGACATATCGATAATACTATAATAAAGCTCGCCGGCTCTTTTTTGCCAGTTTTCGAACGAGGACAAAGAAAAAATATAATACCTGTCCTTTGATTCGGGCATAGGTACTATAACCGCTCCCTGCGAAGTACTACTGGTAGGCGAATATCCGTTGTTGGAAACAATAGGCATCAGGCCCACACCATTCGGCATCACCTCTCCGTTCTTATTCCATACATAGTAGCCTTCTGTGTAAAACAATAGTTCTCCCCGATCGTCGCATATAGAGGCGTTGCCTTCGCCAAAGGCACTAAGGTTGGTGCCCGGATAGACACCCATCCGGGTCATTACCGGTTTAGGACGCGATCCCCTAAAATCCATGCCGCTTTGGGTACCAAAGGCCCACACATCCTCGTATTGGCCATAAGAGACAACAGCCATCATTAAAAGCCCGGTAAATAATAAACAAAGTATCCTGTGGTTCATATAACAGAGCGCCTTTATATTGGAAAGGGCGACAGGGTTCTGTTAAAAATAAAAATATATTCTACAGCAAACAGAACCAACAATTATGATTGAATGCGTATCCGGAGTGGAATTATACCCGTTCCCGGGGAAACAGGTGTGAATCAGGGCCATATTTTATCCTAACACATAAACCGGCAATTACCAGCAGTTGATCCATTAGGGTTTAAGCACGCAGTCTACCGCAACTTGTACTTCTTTAAAGAATATCCCGCGCAGCACTTCCGGAACAGGCACCTTATAGTCGGTTACACGCAACACAAAAGACGACCTGACGTACAGATGTCCATTTTTCACCTCGATGGTTGCCTCCGGTGCAATATCCTGGCTGACGCCGCGAACGGTTATTTTTCCTTTTATTCCAACCGCGTAAACGCCCTCTTTTGTAAAATCCACTTTTTTTAGGCTTACCAGGGCTCCTTTGAATTGCGCATTGGGAAAATGTCGATTGTCCATATAGTATTCCTGAAATCGCGTGGTAGTGCTGGCATTGATATGTTCCGGATAATTGGGCGTTACAAAATTAAAATCATTAACGGACACCTGAAACTGCAGGTCGCCGGTGGCCGGATCGAGCCGCGCCGTCATTTGTTGGTTGACGGCAATTAATTTGCCTATAGGCGAAGGTAAGGTCAAGGTAATATTGCCATAGCTTAGCTGATATGGACCGGCCAGCACCTTAGCGGAACAGATAATAATGCATATGCTCATCAAGAAGAGCAGTTTCTTCGGTTGAAATACCTGATTGCTATATATTGATTTCATCTTTTAGTATTTTGTTTATTTAAGAAAAGAGGAGCCGGCAAAGCGGTCCATAGACGGGGCGCTGTTAGCTTAAGCAGAGGACAAACCCTCAAAGCAGACAATATACTTAACTACAGCATTAATTGGATGCCATTTTAACCAAGGGCTGCACCTTGATGAGGGAATGATCACTATCCCGAAAATGAATAAAATAAAGACCATCAGGCATATCTTTGATAACAATATCTGTAGCCGGCATAGCGGTTTTCAAGAGACGGCCATCTACACTGTAAATAGAAGCCGATACGGAAACAGGCCCTTTTATATGGACAACATTAAACGCCGGATTAGGATATACCTGTATTTGTGCGGCAATTGCCCCCGGACTATTGATGCTGTTCTCGTAGTTACTAATGGTGTACACCGCAGAGGTGTCCATACAGTCGCCAAGGCTGACAATTACCTGGTAATCACCGTTTTCCCTAACCTCGTATGCCCCTTGGGTAGCACCGGGAATAATACTTCCGTTAAGCAGCCATCGATAGGTGTCGTACTCGGCAGTAGTGCTTAATTTGAAGATATCGACATTGATAACAGGCGTAGGAAACTCCGGTACCTGAACGATAAAACTATCCACCCGGAAATGGCAACCGTTGTTATAACGGACCCAATATGTGCCGCCATCCGTTATTTTTAATATAGTATCGGAAGCGTCATTACTCCATTGGTAAGCATAGTTTATTAAAACGGGAGCCTGCAATACCATACCATCGCCCCAACTCTTTTTACAAATAAGAGTATCGAGCACGGTGCGGTAAAAAGAGTCACGCGAAAACGGGTACACTACATCGCTGGGCAGCCCTTGGGGAGAATTATTATTAATTAAAGGGACCGTTGCTTCCTGATAAGCACACAATGATCCTTTAAGATTGGGCTTATTTATTGAGGACAGGTAATGCACCAGCTCTGTGCTATCATAATCAGGAAAATAAATAGTGTCGTTATATAAGCGCAAATAACAAAACGTATTACGTACGTTGGCCACCAAACTTTTAGAGGCATTGATGGATGCCGTATCGTGTTTTTCGATGGAATATTGCTGGATGGCATTAACTGCTGTTAAAAGATCGTAACTACAAAGGTACAGCTTGGTATTATCGGGCGAGAAAGCCGCCATCCAACCCTGCAGGTTCTTTTCTATAGGAATGGCTTCAGAAACCTGGCCCGTGTTGGGATCAAATTTGCACAAAAGCATACCTGCCACACTATCTATACCCCCAACCATACATAACGGCGTATAAGAGGTGACAGCGATACGCTCACGGTTTGGCGACAGCGTCATTCCCCCCACAACATAGACATTTAAATCGGCGCCGGCATGCGACAATACGGGATTAGGATCGATACCGGCGGCGGTTATATGAAAAGCGCGGAATACCGGCCTGAAGGCATCATGCACCATGAGCCATATATCACAGTTATTGCCCGGAATAGCTATCATTCCCTCACTTAAAGAGTCTTTTACCAGTTGAATATTTTTCCGGGAGGCTACCACATTGCCCTTCCCTCCTTCTAAACTCATATCGACCACAGAATAGTAAAGAACGCCAGGCATAGCACTGCCCCAAGATTCATCTGTAGGTCCGCTTAAAGAAAACAGATAGTATTTTCCGGGCGAATCAATCATCGGTACAATGGTTACCCCCTGCGAGGTAGATCCAGAACCCAGTCCCGAGCCATTACCCAATAAAGTGTCCCCATTGGGCATAACTTCATGATTCCTGTTGTAGCAGCTAAACCCGGTAGAGTAAAACAGTAATTCGCCGGTTACAGGATCGGAGGCAGTGGCCATACCTTCGGTCATTTGTATGAAATTGTTCCAGGTAGACTGGGCAGGACTAGTGTTAAAATTAAGGACCTCACGATTAATTACCCAATGACTGTTGGCCTTTATAAAGTTAGACTGCTGATTAAAATATTGCGCCTGGAGCGAAACAGCAAGATGCAATAGCAATAAAAAAAATAATAGTAAACTTTTCAATCTCATTGTCGTGTATTTAAAGGTTCAATAAAAAATTTGTTCTTTTCTTTCGCAAAAAACGGACAGGTAATATGTTATCAAGAGCAATTAAAAAACATGGTAGTCCCTTTACTCATAGGCCTTTTACTTAGGCATATCGTAAAGTCTCGAGGTTACGCACAAATTGACAACATATTAGGGATATTACATACACCACCAAAGAAGGATTTTATTTTACAACATATGTAATATACCTAATACAGTTCTGTATACCTGTAAAAAAAGTAATCTTTCTTATTGTTTATACTACTATGCCCATTCGTCGCCAATAGCGGGTATCGCCTTTCCCGGCTTGCAGGACTTCCCAGGAAAAAATGATATAGTATGACCAGGAAAGCCAAAGAGATGCTGTCAACGAAAGAAGACGGCATGTTAAAATGAGGCCCTGTAAAGGTATCATTTCCGATATCGTTTGAACTCCGTACCTACTCGCAAATTTGGGGGATAAAAGCATTGCTGACCTGCCGGCATTACAATAACACCCGTTTATGTACTTCAGCATTGTTCCGGAACGACAATTCTTCGGCTATAAGATTTAAAAAAGTTCCAGGCGGAAATTAGAATACGAAAATACTCAAGGTTGTACTTTCGCCGTGATAAGATTTGCAGATTTAGCTTTTCGTCGACCGCTCTCTGCAGTTGCCAATAACTCATCTTGCACACTTCATAAGAGACAAATTCTATAACTGGTAGAAAATAAAAACAGGCCACATCTGCTATAGTTGTGGCCTGTTTGAGCTATATCTATTGGCATCAGGCCAATGAAGCTATTGTATACGTCAATTCTCCAATATCATTATGGTTAGCTCGCCCGGGTTGGTGTCCACTGCTACATTACCGCCGATATCAACAGGACCGGTTCAGTCTCGTCGTTCTAAGTTCCACCGTATTTGTGCCGGCAGGCAAAGAAATCATGGTATTTATAAAACCACAACCAAATGAATTTGAACCGGCATTAATCACAGAAAAACGATTCCATCTGCCATTTGGCAAGGGACTACCGCCAAGGTAGATAATCATGTCGACTACTGAGAAAAGGTTGTCAGTAGTCAACGTATTTCTTGCTCCAATACTAGCCCAGATCAGCAACGCTGCGGGCTCGCCTAGTATTATCGTTTGCGTTAAGCCAGGTTGCAAAGTCGCAGTACAACTGGCTACCGCCTGCCTTCGGGCGGTACCATATAAGTGATATTTTCGGACAATGCTACCTACGCCTGTTTCCCTTATAGGACCGGTTGCCCCAACAATTCCCTGAAGTCCCGTTACACCGGTGGTTCCAGTGACACCAACAATGCTCCGAAGGCCTACAGCGCCTATAGCGCCCGTTGCGCCCCGCCCCCCTGGGCAAGACTAATACAGTATGCTAAAGTATATAGCATCAGCCTGTAAAACAGTATTTATAGTAGATGCTGTGTCCGATAACAACCTCGGCAATATCAAGCCTCCCACCAACTATCCAATAAAAACGCAACCCCCATCAGCTATTCAAGCTATGCGTCCATCCTCTTGTACCCTATCAGTCCAGTAATCCCATTTGTTCTGCTATACGAACCAGGCCAACAGTATTCTTTACTTCCAGTTTTTGAAACAGGTTGTAACGATGGGTTTCAATAGTGCGAAGACTCACAAATAGTTTGTCTGCAATTTCCTGGTTACTGTATTCCTTGCAGATGAGCCGCAGAATTTCTTTTTCTCTTTGCGTGATCCTGGGATTGATTTTATTTACCCGCCTGGAATTGTTTAGCATATCCTGCAATAGCTGTTCTTTCAAACCAGGTTCTAAAAACAGCTCGCCAGCGTACACCTGTTTTACTGCGCTGATCAACAAAGCCTGGCTGGCGGTAGCTTTAAGCAAGTATCCTCTGCATCCCTTTTTGATCATCTCTTTAATATAAGGAGGTGCATCCAAACCACTGAGAATAAGAATACGTAGCTTAGGATAATCTCTTAATAATAAGGGTACCAGCTCCTTGCCGTTTTTATCAGGTAATTGCAAATCCAACAATAACACGTCCGGAACCTGCTGACGGATTCCCTGCAGCAATTGAGCGCCATTATAGTAACAGCCTACAATACGGAGTTCCGGATCATTTTTCAAGGCATTACAAAGCCCGTCTACTACAATAAGATGATCATCGGTAATCGCTACTTTAATCATAATAATTCTTTTAGGTTAGAACGCGTTTAACTATTTAGCCGATTGTAGTTTTCAGGTTTTTCTTTTGGCTTTTACTCAATACCAGATAGCGAATATCAAATTCCATATAGATGTTAGTACCGCATCCCGGACTACTCCTGATATCAAAGCTCCCTTTTAAGGCATTTACCCTCCGCCGGATATTCCTCAATCCCGTCTCCTTTTTTGAGTCAAAGGCGGAGCATCCAATACCATTGTCCTCGATAGTGATGTTGAGCATATTGTTTACACAGCTAAGTTGTATCAATAATAGTGTTGCCTGGGCATGTTTAAGCACATTCTGTATGAGCTCCTGCACCATTCTATAGAGCGACAACAAGATCTCCATATCCAGGGGTGGAATATTACCGCATTCCATAAAATCGACTTCGATATTCGTGCTCTTCTCCGTTTTTTCACAAAGTGTAAGCAGGGCGCTGGACAAACCTTCCTCCAGCAACAAACCGGGCATCAGGTTATGCGCGGTTTTACGAACGTCCTGCGTGGTTTCATCCAAATGATTGTAGATATCCCTTAAGCTTTGTTTTTGGTTAACGGGAATCTCCTGCTCCTGTATCAGGTTGTCAATATGCAGTTTTACCGCCCAAAGCTGGCTGGCAATGCCATCATGCAGCTTCCGGTTACGCTCCTGTTCTTCCCCTCTTACGAGGGCCTTCAATTGATCTATTTCCTGTACCTGGCGCATTTGAGCAATAGCCGCTCGCTGCAGCTTTTGTTTACTTCGATAGTGAAGCAGGAATGCAATAAGCGCCGAGCATAATAGCAGAATACCTAATGTTGTTGTTGCGATCCAGAAATTCTTTTGCTGTAATGCAGCGTGCTGTTCGCTAATATGCAATTTATTCCTTAGCAGCTCCTTGTCCTTCTCTGCCACACGCGATTTCATCCAATGGTCGGTAGATCTTGTCTTTTGTTGTAAAAACACAGTACTTAATATGCCAGCATAATGCTTCATATGTTCATACGCTTTTGCATTTTTATTATTAATGCTATAAATTTCCGCTAATGCAGGTTCCATTTCCAACATCCAATCTGTAAATTGTACGCTTTCCGCCTTAGCGTATATCTCTTCAAATACCTTTTCCGCTTCGGTATACTTCTGCTCTCCTTTCAGGATCAAGCCTAAATTAGCAAGTGCATGGAAATGATTGAAGTTATATAGCCCGGGATGTTGCTCCAATAAGGCGAAAGCCTTGTTCAAGTATATTCTGGCCGTATCGAATTGCCTGCGATTGAGGTAATATTTGCAAAGGTCATTAATTGCAGGTATCAATGTCTCTATATCGTTATAGTTGCTACTGAGATCAACTACTTTCCTTTGATAAGCTAATATTTTGCTATCCTCCAGTTGGGGCTGTACCGTAGTATACATACAATAGTACCTGATTAGCGACCGGATAGATTGACCTTGTTCGGTTATCCTTTTTAAAACAGCTAGTGCTTCCAGGGCCTTTTGTGATTCGCCCAATTTGTGCCAGCCCAGGGCGATATTGTAAAAGAGGGTTGCCGAATCCGTATTGCTGAGCTGTAGATTATATGAACGCATAGTATTTATAGACTCGTAATAATATTGCAGCGCCTGCTCGTAATTGCCCTGTAAAGCCATATCACCGCCCATATTGATATAGATTTTGTGCGCATTATTTTTCGGCCCGCATCGGAAGCTTAGGGGAATAGCAGCTTTGTATAAAAGGAACGCTGAATCCAAATGTCCCCTGTTTTTCTGCAGGGCAGCCTTATAACACAGGGCGCTTACCATTCCAGGATAATAATTAATACCCTTGCTCTTCCAGTACACATTATTAATCAATTTCCCTGCAATTTCCGGTTGTATCGCGATCAAACGGTTGATCGCGGTCAGATCTTTTGTTATAATACGTATATCATTAGGCAAAGTATTAAACAGGTAAGCGCCATGCAAACTGGTTGCAGGAACAATATATTGAGGCAGATCACGTAGGGGAGATGCCCATACAGAGCGTACACAAAAAAACAGGAAGATACTTATACCCCCAAACCAATTACGGCCTCGCCAAATTTTAAAGCTCTTCATATTTTTAGTATAAATGTAAAAAAATGCAAAATAGTCTCTTCTCGTTCTACGTGATTTTACTTAGATAATTTAGTGTTTTCACTTAGCATGAAAAAATGGTGCATTTGCGTAGACAGTGCCAGAAATCGGGCACTACCTTTGATTGATCAATTTTGAAACTAAGATAATTCATAGTACTTAAAAATACTACAAATGTGGTCCGGTTCATTAATTGTCCCTATGGCAGCATGAGTACTAACAGCGCTCAAAACGAACACAGATAAAATAAATAAAAATATCTCTTTCAGCTATCCTTTTTAATTTTCTAAAACTATTTAA
>JBEBWN010000053.1:0-15451 GCA_040392235.1 Taibaiella helva
TGGGACTATATATTCCGCACCATACCACCGAAAAAATAAGCATAAAAGACTATTTGCTGGAATATTCGTTTTTTTTAATGAAAACACCTACCTTTGCAAAGGTAATTAAAGAAGAAGGGGGCTATTAAGGCCCCCCTTCTTTGTTATACAATTCGTAAAAAACTGAAGTTTATAATTTTACAGACTAAATGGAGATCAGTATAGTTGACCAAATTAAAGGAAGGCTGGAAACAATAATTGAGGGGTCAGCTTTATTCCTGGTCGATATTATAATAAAACCGACGCATAATATTAAAATTTTTCTGGATGGTGATACGGGCGTAACGATCGATGCCATATCTAAAATCAACCGAACCTTATACAAGCAGATAGAAGAAGAGAACCTGTTTCCGAACGGCGATTTTTCTCTTGAGGTGAGTAGCGCTGGTGTGGATGCACCCCTTAAGTTAACCCGGCAGTATGTCAAGAATATCGGCAGAACAGTAGAGGTGACACTTAACGAGCCGGAAGCGGCAGTCCTTAAGGGCACTTTAAAAGAGGTATCAGAAGAGGAAATAACGATAGAGGAAGTGTTGGGTAAGAAAAAAGAAATAAAAGAAACAAAAATTCCATTTAGTAAAATAAACAAAACGGTAGTTCAAATTAGTTTTTAATAAGACCGGGCATTGCTTATGCCCTTCGTTTTAAGATATAATTATCGGCTAAATACTTAATAAAAAATGGCAAGTATCAATCTTATTGAATCTTTTCAGGATTTTAAAGAAGCGGAAAATATTGACCGTCCGACCTTAATGAAGGTTTTGGAGGACGTTTTTAAGACTTTGCTGCGTAAGAAGTACGGATCAGACGAGAATTTTGATGTAATTGTTAATGATCAAACGGGTGACCTGGAGATATTCCGCAGACGTATTATCGTTGAAGATGGTTTTTCTGAAGATGATCTTGCAGAAGTGGAGCTTGCAGAGGCGTTAAGACATGATCCGGATTATATGGTGGGTGAGGAGCTTTATGAAGAGGTTAATGTTTTTGATTTTGGCCGCCGTGCTATTTTAGCTGCAAAGCAGACTCTGGCAGCCCGTATCAGCGATCTGAAGAAAAGCAGTTTGTTGCAAAAGTACGCTGATCGTGTTGGTGATATCATTACGGGCGAGGTTTACCAGATATGGAGGAAAGAATTAATGCTGTTGGATGATGATAATAACGAGTTATTATTACCTAAAACAGAACAGATACCCGGCGACTTTTTTAAAAAGGGAGAAACGGTACGTGCGGTGGTAAAAAAAGTAGAAATGCGCAATAACACACCGGTAATTATTTTAAGCCGTACACATCCCTCCTTCTTGGAAAAACTCCTGGAAATTGAGGTGCCGGAAATCCTGGATGGGCTGATTACCATTAAGAAAATAGTTCGGGAGCCAGGTGAGCGTGCTAAAGTAGCGGTGGAAAGTTATGATGACCGCATAGATCCGGTAGGAGCCTGCGTAGGTATGAAGGGTAGCCGTATTCATGGTATTGTACGTGAATTGCGTAATGAAAACATTGATATTATTAATTACACCTCCAATACGCAATTGTTGATTCAGCGGGCTCTGACACCAGCTAAAGTAAACCGTATTGATGTAAATACCGATAAGCACCATGTAGATGTATACATGGATACAGACCAGGTTTCCCTGGCTATTGGGAAAAAAGGTGTCAATATTAAGCTGGCACAGCAACTTACGGGGTATAGTATTGACGTGTTTAGGGATATTAAAGAATCTGCCGATTACGATATTGACCTTGAAGAATTCAGCGACGAGATTGAGGAATGGGTTATCAGTGAATTTAAAAAGGTGGGTTGCGATACTGCGTTAAGCGTATTAGATCTTTCTGTAGAAGAACTGATCCGGCGCACCGACCTGGAAGAAGAAACGGTGAGAGATGTTCGCCGCATATTGGAAGCTGAATTTGAAGATGATGGTACCGAGGCATAAGAATTCAGCATTATTTATCAATTATATCTACCGTAACAGTAGGGAAATTGACTACATTTGCAAGTTTATAAAATAAGTATTGCTCTCTTTGGTTTTCAACCAAACACAAAGACGGGCTATTGAAAAATAAAAAACGCTATTGCCAACACAATAGCCCGATGGTTGAAAGTTAATTACGAATGTCCATAGGAACAAATACACCGCGATTATTGGCTGCTGCCAAAGAGTTTAATATCGGAAAAGAGACGCTGGTCGATTTTTTGAAAGGGAAGGGTTTTGATATTGATGCCACTAAACCGACAGCAAAGCTTACGGAAGAAATGTATGCCTCCCTTCAGGATGAGTTTGCGCAAGATAAAGCGGCCAAACGAAAAAGCGATTCCATAGCCCTTCCCAAAGGACTATCGATCGACAGCCTGAATAAGTCCCAGGAGCAACTTGACCTCTCTGCCAAAGACAAAAAGGAGGAAAAGTCTGACTACAAGAAATTTAATCCTGTCGTTGAGGAACCCAGCCCTGCGCCACCTAAGAAGAGCGAGGAACCTGCTGTACAACCAGAACCTGTTCCGGTGCCCTCTGTGCCTGAGGTAAAAGAAGAACCGGCCCCAGCCAAAGAAGATATTCCGGTGGTTGAGGATAAGCCCGCGGCTCCGCCCCAGGAAACTATCGCTCCGCCCGAAAAAGAGCAAGCACAATCAACTGATGAAGATGGCGGGCCAGAGCATATCGAACTGCAATCCCCTAAATTAGAAGGCCCTAAGGTGCTGAATAAGATAAACCTGGATGACCTGAATATGAGCACGCGTCCTAAAAAGGGAGCGCCTAAGAAAAAGGACGGTGCTACGGAAGAAAGCAGCTCTTCAGCCGAGCCCTTGAATGAAGACGTAACTGGAAAAGTAGAAGAAAGCCCGGTGCAGCCTGCTGTCGAGACGCCTCCGGCGCCGGTAGTAGCAAACGATGCACCTCCTGAGCCGGAAAATATTCCTACTCCTAAGGTGATAGTGAAAGAAGAAGAGAAAAGTAAACCTGATGAAGAGGTCAGGGAACATATTGAAGTGAAGGCACCTAAACTGGAAGGTCCCAAGATTATCGGGAAAATTGAGCTGCCTGTAAACTCTACAGGAGGAAAACAGGAGCGTAAGGATAAACGTAAGAGGAAGCGTATTCCCCTGGAAAATAAAAAGCCGGAAAGCAATAGACCTAATCAGCCATCACAAGGGCAGGGTGTTGCAGGCAATCGGCCTCACCGTCCCCAGTCTGGCGGAACCGGTTACAGTGGTCCGGGCAGAGGCGCTCAAGGAGGGCAGCAATCAGGTCACGGGGGCTATCAAGCTGGCCGTAACCGGAACGACTTCCGTAATAACAGGAATGCAGGTAAACCCGGAGCTGCCCGTACCGGAAATGTGGAGCAGGAAATTGATGCTAAAGCAATCCAGGAGAAAATACGGGAAACCCAGGCGAAACTTGCCGGGGGAGGTTCCCGTAATAAAAATCTTAAAGCCAAATACCGCCGTAACAAACGGGAGGAGATGGCCGAGAAGAGAGCTGCTGCAGAACAAGCCAGCGATTCTAATGTAATACAGGTAACAGAGTTTATTTCGGTAAGCGAGTTAGCCAATTTGCTGGATGTGAGCTTTGCCGATATCATTGGCAAGTGTATGAGCCTCGGTATCATGGTGTCTATTAACCAGCGCCTTGATGCAGAAGTAATTGAGTTAGTAGCCAGTGAGTTTGACCACGAGGTTGAATTTATTAACCTGGAAGAGGGTACTGATGAGGATGAAACGATCCAGGATGATGAAAACGACCTGGAACCACGGGCGCCAATCGTTACAATAATGGGACACGTTGACCACGGTAAAACATCCTTACTGGATTATATCCGGAACGCCAGCGTTGTAGCGGGCGAGGCGGGCGGTATCACGCAGCATATCGGAGCTTATAAAGTAACTACCGAATCAGGTAAGAGCATCGCATTCCTGGATACGCCGGGACACGAAGCCTTTACCGCGATGCGTGCACGGGGTGCCAAGGTAGCCGATGTTGCCGTTATTGTTATTGCCGCTGACGATGCAATCATGCCGCAAACGAGAGAAGCTATTGTGCATGCGCAGGCGGCTAACCTGCCCATGATATTTGCAATCAACAAGATGGATAAGGAAGCTGCCAACCCTGAAAAGATTAAGGAGCAGCTGGCCAATATGAATATTCTTGTAGAAGACTGGGGCGGAAAATTCCAAAGCCAGGAAATTTCTGCTAAGAAAGGACTTAATATTGACCTATTGTTGGAGAAAATACTCTTAGAAGCCGAGATGTTAGAGCTAAAGGCGAATCCTAACAGGGAGGGCTCAGGTTCAACAATCGAAGCTTCCCTGGATAAAGGTAGGGGGTATGTTTCGACAGTATTGGTACAAACAGGTACATTGCGTACCGGCGATATGATCGTTTCCGGTCAGTATTTCGGTAAAGTGAAGGCCATGTTTAACGAGCGGGGACAAAAAATATCTATTGCCGGCCCTTCTACACCGGTACAGGTGCTTGGGTTGAATGGTGCTCCTCAGGCTGGTGAGAAATTCAAGGTATTTACCGATGAAACTGAGGCTAAGAATATTGCCAACCACCGTGCCCAGATCATGAGAGAGCAAGGCTTGCGCAGCCGTAAGCATATTACCCTGGATGAAATCGGAAGACGCCTGGCACTGGGTAACTTTAAAGAACTAAATGTAATTATCAAGGCCGACTTCGACGGTTCTGCCGAGGCTTTGAGCGATTCCCTGCAAAAATTGTCTACTGAAGAAGTAGTAGTGAACGTTATCCTGAAAGGCGTGGGTCAGATCACGGAAAGCGATGTGATGCTGGCAAGTGCTTCGGATGCGATCATGCTTGGATTCCAGGTACGGCCTTCTCCTCAGGCTGCGAAACTGGCAGAGCAGGAAAATATTGAAATTCGCTACTATTCCATTATCTATGATGCTATTGCCGAAATTAAATCGGCTATGGAAGGCATGTTGGAGCCAACACTGGAGAAAAAAGTGGTGGGCAACATCGAAGTCCGCGAAGTGTACAAAATTAGTGGCGTAGGTTCAGTTGCCGGATGTTATGTACTGGATGGCAAATTTACCCGCAATACTAAAATAAATCTGATCCGTGATGGTATCGTAGTGCATACCGGTGAGTTGGCGTCGTTGAAGCGCTTTAAAGATGATGTGAAGGAAGTAAATGCCGGATATGAATGTGGTTTAATGTTGAAAAACTACAACGATGTCAATATCGGTGACATACTCGAAGGATATGAAGAGGTAGAGGTTAAGCGTAAATTAGGCTAATTATTATTATTTTATTTTACAGCGGCCGCTTTGATATTCAAGGCGGCCGTTTTTACTAATGCCGGAGTCCAGTAGTGTCACCAACAGCTTCGCTATATTTGCGATTGTTTATTATTCAGGCCACAATTTATGGATGGAAAAAATACTTTAAAGAAGCTTAATGGTACAGGCATTATACTCTCTATCGTCTCGGTAGCGCTTCTCATTTTCGCATGTGTATACTACAAGGAGCGCATTATTTTTACCGATACAGCGGTGTACGCATTTACTATGGCTGATAGTGGTAACTTTTATATAGCCACCAACAGGTTTATCTGCATCCTTTCTCAATTATTGCCGGTAACCGGCGTCCTTTTGGGTGTGCCGCTTAAACTTGTACTCTACCTCTATTCATTAAACTGTATTTTGTTGCCGATAACGGCGAGCTTTATTTGTTACCGGTTTTTTCGGAATAGACAGGTAGCATTGGCCATATTGCTCTTTTATGTATTGACCAGTATTTGGGTATTTTACTACCCAGTCACCGAATTCCAGATGGGCCTATGCCTGCTAATGGTGTACCATGCTTATATTATTTGGTATTTTGAGCGGCCGCGAAGCCGGGCATTTTTTTGGGCGGTAAGTATCATCTTGCTGGTTACCATTACCTTCAGTCACCCCCTTGCCTTCTATACTTTTTTTGCCTGGCTGGTATGGTTATTCATCAGCACACCTGCCTGCCGCAAAAAAATGTTATTGATCCTGCCCCTGATCGTAATAGTCAGCCATTTTATTAAAGAGCGGTTTTTTAAAACATTTGTGGGGGAGGTGATCTATGACGATGCCCGAAAAGAGGGCCTGAATAATTTTTTTGCCCCGCTAACCAGTTACTTTACAGCGCCATTGGCGAAGGCTTCAGCAAAGGTATTCCTGCAGGAATATTTTGCTGTTTTGGGTATCGTGATACTGGTTAGTATTTTCTTTTTGCTGAAAAAGAAATGGTTATCGTTCTTTTTTTTCGCAGCGGTATTGGCCGGATTTTGGTTGTTGGTAACAGTATCCTTCCGGGAATATAACTATGACCATTATACGGAACATTTGTACCAGCCCATTCCTTTTTTTATCGCATTAATCTTTACGCAATACCTTGATGATATCCTCCGTTCGAACGTATGGCGCTGGTCCTTATTGTCCCTTTTGTTTATTATTTCCTTTAGTAAAATAAACAGCAACCGGGACTTCTTTACGCTCAGGTTACAATGGTACCAGAATTATATTGGACTGATGCAGGAAAAACAGGAGCAAAATGGCGTGATTACACCCCGTTACCTGGCTTTTGGTCATGACTACGACTATTGGGCCTCGACATGTGAATCCTATCTTTTGTCGTCCCTGCCCGGGCCGGACTCTTCTGTAAATCTTATTGTTGCAGAACAAACCAAACAGGCTAATGAATCCCAGCTTGCGGACCCCGAGCGGAAAACAAAATATTTCTGGTTCAGCCGCCGCCCGTTTCGTATGCTCGACGAACTGGCTAGTCCTGCGAAGCTAGACAGCCTGCATAATGTATTTCGGTAGCCGCCGTCAGGGCCTGTCGGAGCAATATTGATTTTGCTATCTTTGCGGCTATGATGGAAAAAATGTCTACAGATAAGGCGCCGAAACCGGTCGGTCTTTATCCCCATGCACGTCGTGCGGGTAACTTATTATTCCTTTCCGGTATAGGTCCACGTACGGTAACCAATGAAATACCGGGATTACAGTTGGATAAAAACGGCAATTTCCTGGAATTTGATTTCGAAAAACAATGCCGCAGTGTATTCGATAATGTCCGAATCGTGTTAGAAGAGTGTGGTAGCAGCTGGGATAAACTGGTAGATGTAACGGTATTTCTTGTGAACATGAAGCGGGATTTCGCACTGTACAATAAAATTTATGCGGAGTATTTTAAAGACAATCAGCCATGTAGAACGACAGTTGAAATTAACTCGTTGCCTACACCCATTGCCATAGAGCTGAAATGCATTGCTCTTGCCGATTAGAAGCAACTGGGAACAATGGTATATGTTGCCTGGAAACATATACCATTGTTATCCTTCAATGTTTATTGCATTGATTACCATTTCCTGACCCGTTTCGGACTTCCGCTTTTTCCGTTTGTCCTGCCTTCAATCAGGAGGTCCCCGCCTCAACTCTAAGTTCCTGCCCTCCCCGGTACGGTAATGGCAATGACCTGTTAGCTGCCCCTTCCTTCATATTACCTGAGAATAGATTGCGTAATGAGGGAAAATCTCGTTAAATTTGAAGCAGAGCATTTGTTGACAGATCTCAATATTTTAGGAATGAGCACTACTGCACAGGATTATGATACCCGGATTGTGATTATCGAAGATGATGAGACCATCCGTGACGCATATACCTATCTGATTAATGAAGTAACCGGCTACACCGTTGTAAAGGCCTATTCTTCTGCCGAGGCTGCCTTAAAGGAGTTGAAACAGGACGATCCCCATATTATTCTGCTCGACGTCGAATTGCCGGGCATAAATGGAATTGAGGCTATTTCCAGGATAAAAGCATTAATAGAAGATGTGTACATTATCATGCTTACCGTATATGATCATCAGCAAACTGTTTTTGATGCATTAAGCCGGGGAGCATCAGGATACCTGACCAAAAGTACGCCGCCGGCTAAGGTTATAGAAGCCTTGTCGGAAGTTATGGATGGCGGCGGTCCTATGAGTGCCGGTATTGCCAAAATGGTTGTGCATTCTTTCCAGAGAAATAAGCAATCGCCCTTAACCCGCAGGGAAACGGAAATACTGGAGCAGATTGCAGATGGTAAAACAAGAAGCAGGATCGCTTCAGAAATGTTTATAGACCTGGAAACGGTGAAGTCGCATCTGAAAAATATTTATGCCAAACTGGATGTGCATTCACGCGCGGATGCTATCAAAACTGCAAAACAGAATAAGTATATATAGTCCGGGCGGAGGGCCTCACTATATGGATCGGTAATGATATTAGACCCAACCGGTTAAGTATCGGATTTTTCTTCTTAATAATGCCTCATGTTATTGAACCGCTTTTTTGTTATATTCTTACTGCTTATCGGTACAAACATGCAGGTATTGCGTGCGCAGCCGGATGCACTTCCGCTGGTTTTTGTACCTAATGAAGGGCAGTGGGCCGAACCTTTCCTGTACAAAGGCATTTCGGCTAATGCGGATATTTACCTGGAACAGGGCGGGATAACCTATGTGGTCGGTGATGAGAAAAACACCGGACGTATGCACCATGCCAAGGAAGGCGTGCCAGAACCCGTTACGTTGTACTTCCATGCGTACCGCATGAAGTGGCTCAATGCGCATAAAACGGCAAATACTACTACCAGCAAAAAGCAAAATTACTACCATAACTATTACTTGGGCAATGAACCTTCCCGCTGGAAAGGAAATGTGGGTGTGTACGGTAATGTAGACTACCAGGAACTGTACAATGGAATCGATCTGCATTTAAGCTCCGATAAAGGGCATTTAAAGTACGATTTTATTGTAAAGCCGGGCAGTAACCCCGCAGATATCCGCCTGCAATACGAAGGACTGGATAAAATAGAGCTGAACCGGGGAAACCTCTTGTTGTATACTTCGGTAGGTATCATAACAGAGGTAGCGCCTTATGCTTACCAGTACATAAATGGTGCCCTACGGGAAGTACCCTGTAAATATAAAATTCAGGGTAATGAATTGAGTTTCCAGTTTCCGAAGGGATACGACCCTTCTATAAACCTGGTTATCGATCCTACGATCATTTTCGCAACACTAACCGGCTCCAAAGCCGATAATTGGGGGTTTACGGCTACCTATGATCATGCGGGAAATTTTTATGCAGGGGGAATCGTCAGTGGTAATGGTTATCCAACCACCAATGGTGCTTTCCAACAGACATTTGGCGGCGGAACCGGAACGGACATGCCCTGCGATATTTCCATTGCTAAATTCAATGCTGCGGGCAATATCCTGCTGTATTCAACATACATTGGCGGTACTGAAAATGAGTACCCTCATAGCCTGGTTGTAGATACGAATAATAACCTGATCATGGCAGGCAAATCAATGTCTTCCCGTTATCCCACAACGGCGGGAGCTTATGATCAGACGCATAATGGTGGCTATGATATTGTCGTTACTAAATTTAACGCTGGTGGTACCGCGTTGCTTTCTTCAACCTTTGTAGGAGGTACCGGCGATGATGGTATTAACGTGCAGGATGTTTTCCAGGGTGACCGGAATACCCTGCGCTACAACTATGGCGATAATTCCCGTAGCGAAGTAATCCTGGATAAACGGGGGGATATCTACATAGCGGCGAGCAGCCAGTCGTCCGATTTTCCTTTTACGTCTACAGCCGTTAAAAATAACCTGAGCGGTTCCCAAGATGGTGTTTTTTTTAAGCTGGATCCTGCATTATCAGCCCTGATGTACAGTACCTACCTGGGCGGCACCAAAGACGATGCCGCTTATGTGTTGGCGCTCGACACGGGAGAACGTTATGTATATGTGGGCGGCGGTACGCAAAGTGCTGATTTCTTTCCTGCGCCAGCTAACACATGGCAATCCACTTATCAGGGAGGCTCTGCTGATGGCTATATCTGCCGTTTCCTGAACAGTGGCGCCTACCCTATACAGCAGGTTACTTTTGTGGGGACCAACGAATACGATCAATGTTATGGTCTGCAGGTGGACCTTGAAAACAATGTATACACAATGGGGCAAACCCTGGGTGCTTTCCCGGTTACGGCAGGCGTATATAACAATGCAAATTCACGGCATTTTTTGATTAAGATGAATGATCAGCTGACTAACCGGGTCTATTCCACCGTGTTTGGTAATGGCCCTTCTACTTTCCCTAATTTGTCGCCTGTAGCCTTTCTTGTCGACACCTGTCAAAATGTGTATATATCGGGTTGGGGCGGTTTACCCAATGGACAAACCACAACGAAGGATCTGCCGGTGACCAAGGATGCTTTCCAGTCTACGACAGATGGCAGTGATTTCTATTTTATTGTTTTTAGCAAAAATGCACAAAATCTTCTGTTTGGTTCTTACTTTGGCTCGCCGGGTAAAACAGAACATGTTGATGGGGGTACCAGCCGCTTCGATCCCAACGGTGTGGTGTACCAGGCCATCTGCGCCAGCTGTGCCACCAATCCTCCACCTTCTTCCCTATTTCCAGCTACTCCCGGTGCCTATTCGGCCACCAAGGGCCTTGCTACAACCAATTGTAATCTTGGTGCTGTAAAGATCGCTTTTAACCTGGGTAGTGTCCGGGCCAGTGCCAACGTAAGCCCTAAGGCAAAAGGTTGTGTTCCTTTTACCGTCAGCTTCAGCAATGCTTCGGCCAATGCCACTTCTTATTCATGGGATTTCGGAGATAATAGTGCATTGTCTACTGCAGCCACCCCGACACATACATTTACCCAGCCGGGTACTTATAAAGTGCGCCTGGTAGCGTCTAATCCTAATGCCTGTAAGGTTTATGATACCGTCTTCCTGGAAGTCATTGTAAGCAACGATACCATGCGGGCAGACTTTGACTATACGCTACTGGACACTTGCAATCGCCCACATGTAGTTATAGACAATAACTCCAGCCCCATGCCGGGCCATACCCTGGCAGACGTTACCTTTCAGTGGTTCTGGGGGGATAACAGCAGTGACAGGGGCCCTGCCCCCCCGCCCCATTACTATAGTAAACCGGGAACATATACTATAATGATGATTATGACGGATACAGCCGCCTGCAACTCGCCCGATACGGTAATAAAACAAGTGGAGATCAACCCCTTGTTTCTAAAAGCGGATTTCCGGTATAAGGATACCCTTTGTGCAGGCGACAGTGTATCTTTCAGTAATATTACAGTGAATGGTAGCAGTTATGAGTGGCATTTTGGCAAAGATCAGGGGTCAAGCACTGAAACTAATCCGGCATATGTATATAAAGATCCCGGCAGCTACACCGTATTACTGGTCGCCAGGAATCCAAAGAGTTGTAATACGGTAGATTCTATCCGGTACACGGTAACGGTATTGCCAAAGCCCGTTGCCAACTTTACATATAATCCCATATTGCCGGAAACGAATGTGCCTACGAATTTCTTTAACCAATCTCAAAATGCTAACCGCTACCAATGGACTTTCGGTGATGGAACCGGTAGTATTGAAGAAAATCCGGTTCATCAATACAACCGGAGTGGCGATTATAAAATATGTCTCACGGCATACAATGATTGGGGCTGCGCGGATGTAATATGCAGAAATATTACCGCCGATGTATTGCCTCTGGCTGATGTGCCAACGGGCTTTAGCCCTAATGCTGACGGCTCTAATGATATACTGTATGTACGTGGTTTTAGCATCCAGTCCATGGACTTTAAGATCATTAACCGTTGGGGAGAAGTGGTTTTTGAAAGCCAAAACCAATCGGTAGGTTGGGACGGAACTTTTAAAGGAAAGCCGCAGGAAATGGAAGTGTATGGATATACCCTTTTTGCGACATTTTATGATGGCACGACGATGAAAAAGCAGGGCAATGTCACCTTATTAAGATAGCAATAAAAGCTGCGGTATTGTTTTTCTAATTGTGCGTATATGGAAAAAAGGGACTACCGGTAAGATAGTCCCTTTGATCAGATTTTTTAACTGCCTAATAATTAATGAGCAGCCTTTTGAGCAGCAGCAGCCCATTCTCCGGCCAGTTGTTGCCAATACTCCGAAAATTTCTGCATCTCTTCTGGTTTCAGTTTTTGACCCCAGGAAGCAGCATTAGTAGCTATTTGTTGCGCTTTTGTATTCAACTCCGTTATTTTTGCAGCGTCTTTCGCTTCAATAGCGGTAACGTACTCGTTCATAAGTACTTTGTAGTCAGCTAATCCGCGGTTTACTTCTTCGCTGGAAAATGTAGGAGCATCGCTAGTTGCTACAGTTGCTTCGGGAGCTATGGGTTCTTCTGTAACAGGCTGTTCCTCGGTGGCAACAGTTTCAGTAGTAGCTTCCTTATTCTCTCCACAGGAAACTAAAGTAGCAGCAAAAAACGCAAATGCTGCGCAGGTCAAAATTACTTTTTTCATAATTGATAATTTTTCGCAAAGTAAACAGCTTTATCAGGACATCAAAATTATATGTATGCAAATCTTAATTTTTGGCTAAAAATTAAGATTTGTTATGAATTGCCTATTTCTGTAAACGCCATCGCGGGCAGACGTATCGCTGCTGATTTAGATGTCCGTTTTACCGGGTTAATGTCCATCGAACAGTGGAACAGAGTAAGGGAAACTGTACCCCGTTTGGGCCATTTCAACTATTAAGAATAAGTGTGATTTCTTTTGCAAAAGCCCCTATTTATAAGTATCTTTGCATGATTCTTTTTAATAGGATCTGCTTAATATTTTCGCTCTTGTGTAAAGAGTATCTTTCAATAAATTTCGTTTTCAAATCATAGAATGAGTACAGAAAATCAGGAATTATTAACACCTACCACACCTGGTTACGGTGCAGATAGCATACAAGTATTAGAAGGCCTGGAAGCTGTTCGGAAGCGCCCGTCGATGTATATCGGTGATATCGGCGTAAAAGGTCTGCATCACCTGGTGTACGAAGTCGTAGACAACTCCATTGACGAAGCCCTTGCCGGCTACTGTAAAAATATTACGGTAACGATAAAAGAAGACAATTCTATACTGGTTGAGGATGACGGCAGAGGTATCCCAACCGGCATTAATAAAAAAGAAGGCAAGTCTGCATTGGAGATGGTAATGACCATGTTGCATGCGGGTGGAAAATTTGATAAAAACACTTATAAAGTGTCCGGAGGGTTGCATGGAGTAGGAGTAAGCTGTGTAAACGCGCTGAGCAACCCTTTGCATGTAACAGTATACCGGGAAGGGAAAATTTTTGAACAGGCTTACCGCGAGGGAATTCCCCAATATCCCGTCCGGGAAATTGGCGTAGCCGATCGCACCGGCACGGTGGTGCATTTTAAGCCGGATACTACCATATTTAAAGATACGGTGTACAACAGGGACATTCTCGCCGGCCGTTTAAGGGAGCTGTCTTTCCTGAACAAGGGTATCCATATCACATTGATAGATGACAGAGCTGATGAGGAAAACGGGGAAACTGCCCGGGAGGTGTTCTTCAGTGAGGGCGGTATTATCGAATTCGTGCAAATACTTGACAATAACGGGAAAAGAGAGGCCTTATTGCCACTGCCGATATATGCAGAAGGGCATGACCCATCCAGCAACGTAATGGTGGAAGTGGCATTGGCTTATAACTCCTCCTTTAATGAGCATATTTTTTCCTACGTAAATAATATCAACACAATCGAAGGCGGAACCCATGTGGCAGGCTTTAGAAGGGCCATTACCCGTGTGTTTAAATCGTATGGCGACAAAAACAAGCTTTTTGAAAAGGCTAAAGTAGAAATTACCGGCGATGATTTCCGGGAAGGACTGACCGCAATAGTTTCTGTAAAAGTGCCCGAGCCCCAATTTGAGGGTCAGACCAAGACCAAACTGGGAAATAACGAGGTAAGCGGTGTGGTAGATACTAATGTAAGCCGGATACTGGAGGCCTACCTGGAAGAAAACCCGAAGACTGCCAAAATTATTATTGAAAAAGTGATATTGGCTGCCCAGGCGCGTGCAGCGGCTGCCAAGGCCCGCCAAATGGTACAACGCAAAAGCGTTCTTACAGGTGGAGGACTTCCGGGTAAACTGGCAGATTGTTCGGAAAAAGACCCTGAGCAATGTGAGCTATACCTTGTCGAAGGAGATTCGGCAGGTGGTACCGCCAAACAGGGGCGCGACAGGGGTTACCAGGCTATCCTGCCATTAAGGGGTAAAATACTGAATGTAGAAAAAGCGCAGGAACATAAAATATATGAAAACGAAGAGATAAAAAATATGTACACGGCTCTCGGTGTTACGGTAGGTACTCCCGAAGATCCGAAAGCATTGAACCTTTCCAAGCTTCGATATCATAAGATCATTATTATGACGGATGCCGACGTAGACGGTTCCCACATAGCTACTCTTATTCTTACTTTCTTCTTCCGTTATATGACATCATTAGTGGAACAAGGTTATGTTTATCTTGCCCAGCCACCTTTGTATTTAGTGAAGAAAGGAAAAGAAGCTATTTATTGCTGGACAGAGGAAGACAGGAAGGCGGCCGTGACCAAGTTGGCCAATGGAAAGGAAGACAGTGTTAACATTCAGCGGTATAAGGGTCTGGGAGAAATGAATGCAGAGCAACTATGGGAAACAACGATGAACCCGACCAGCAGAACCCTCAAACAAGTATCCATAGAAAGCGCTGCCGAAGCCGACATGGTTTTTGCGATGCTGATGGGCGAGGAAGTTGGGCCCCGCCGGGAGTTTATTGAGAAGAATGCTAAATATGCCCGTATCGATACCTAGTATTAAGTCAAAGGTTAAAAGGCAAAACCAAAAAGTGACAACAGGTTGATGAGCAATTAACTATGGAGTGTTAAGCCGGAAAAGTACGCTTGACTAGACAAAGTGTTAGGGTAACATCAAAAGTTTCGTTATAACAACAAAATCACGAAGTACTAAACATAAAATCTCCGGGACTTTACAGTGCCGGGGATTTTTTATGGAACCATTTTTTTATGACGGATAGTTAATATTTGCTGTCTTAAGTTCAGAGCCTGAACAGTTCTGGTATTGTTTCTTCGCGATCCATTACATCTTAATTTTGCTTACAATTTTTATCGCTTTTAATAGCTGACCCTGTTAAAACAGTGGGCAATACTGCGGAGAAACCAGGCAACTGCACATCCGTTTTCGGACGGTGCAAAAGCGAGCGGTTCAACTGAAAGATCCAACTGGAAGTTAAAAACAATATTAAACTATTTAAAAGAAGTCATCCTACTGTCTAAATAGGGTCTGCTGTTAAACTCAATTGGGTGCATCCCCCAGTGTAGTTAAAGTATCCGCTATACGAGGTTAGATGATCAGGAAAGATCCAATGTCTGGTTGTACTACAGCCAGCATAACCGTATGGGGTATCGTCATCAAGAGGGCGGGTTTCTTTTTTGGGGGAATGGCTTCGCTTTGATTACTGTTGGGGTTGATTTGTGCATGCA
>JBEBWN010000054.1:0-15417 GCA_040392235.1 Taibaiella helva
CTTGGAATCCCATGACCTTTGCTCCTGATTCATTAATCAAGGCGGACATAGAATACCTCGGGAAAGCCAATTTCGGAAGATTACTGGTGCATCTTTTAGGTACAGTAGAAAAAAACACGGACATACTTCAGTATTTCTATACCCACAATATAAAAAGCGCGATCAAAGATTATGCATGACAATACGATATAAACCCGCTGCGCTTCCCCCTATCCTGGAAGACAAAAGGGCGGTAATAGCGGTCATTAACAGTAACTTTGCAGTGCAAGCCGGACTGGATAACAATACAGATGTATTCTAAAAGAAAATATAACCTCACCCTATGTAAACCTGATCGTTTCCCGCCGAGACAATCAAAATGCCTTAAAAATTCAGAACTTTCTGAAGGCGTACCAGTCAGAAGCGGTGGAGCATGTGGCCAGGGCAATATTTAAAGGCAATGTTATTAAAGCTTGGTAGTTATTATGGAAATACAATATTGGTTTGAATTATCCGGAACAGCCTTTTTCGCCATATCCGGGGCTTTATCTGCCACGGGCAAATCCGGATCCGACTGGTTTGGCGTTACCTTTATCGGGTTTATCACCGCAATCGGAGGGGGAAGTTTAAGAGATATTCTGCTGGGCAGCTACCCTATCGTATGGATCGGCGATGTCAACTTTGTATATGCTATCCTGGCAGGCATCGTTATAGCCCGTTTGTTCTATACCCATTTACTGCAATGGAGAAAAACCTTTTTCCTGTTCGATACGCTGGGCATCGCTTTGTTTACCGTAGTGGGTACGGCCAAAGCCATTTCTCTGGGAGTGGGCAATATTAATGCCGCTATTATGGGTATGTTCACCGCGGTTATGGGCGGCGTAATCCGGGACACACTTATTAACGAAACGCCCGTTATTTTTCATAAAGAGATCTACGCTACAGCATGCTTCGCAGGGGCCCTACTGTATCTCTTGTTAAGTCACTTCAACGTTCAGTCCGGCTGGAACCTGGCTCTGTCTGGCGGGCTTATTGTGCAGATCCGCATCCTGGCAGTACGTTACAACTGGAATCTGCCTCAGTTTAAAAAATGACGGTCTGCATTGGTAAAAAAGACAAGAATAGTAACCACCAGCAGTGTGCAACCAGCCAAAAAAACACAGGTCTTTCTTGGCACTGTACATAGTAAGATAGTTCATAAAAAATCAGCAGGCTGACTTTCCGAAAGCCAACCTGCTGACTACTTTATTACATAATTACGCTACGGAATAATTACCATACACTGATATCGCTACAACAGAAGGCTATTACCGCTCGTTCAGCTCAAACGCATAACCTAGCGAAACGCTCCATACCCGATTCTTCCAGGTACTGTTTGTTGCCTGGCTCAGATTGGTAAAGCCCATACCATATTGCCCGCGAATGTAAATCCCCACAGGCGATATATATCCCAATCCGAAATTCATACCGTATTCCAGCTTTTTCATTTCGTCAGAAGCATCACCAAATTTGATATCTTCCTCACCGGAAATACCAAAAACCGTAGACTTCGTCTTTCCATTCAAACCAATGCCCAGGTAAGGGCCCACCGCAACAAATAGGGCGCCGGCCTTATCGAAATCATACCGGTAGGCCAGGTTCACCGGCACCTCAATATAATTTAGTTTTACCTCGCTATTGGCGTTCAATATGGCACTTTCGTACTTTGCACCCTTTACCGAATAAAATGCGCCGGGTTGCAGATAAAACCCCTTATAAATACCTATGTCTACCATAGCGCCGGCTTTAAATCCGATTATTGATTTCGGTTCAATACTTGCATTACCCAGACTCCAGTCTGCATTCGCAAAATTAATGCCGGCTTCAGGATTAATGCTTAACTGGGCTCTGGACACCAAAAAAGCCAACAGGCAAATCGACAAAAAGAATACGTTCTTCATAATCTGCTCATTTTTTCTTTAAGCAACATATGTTACCACAAATTGGTTCATTTTCAGGAAAAATAGTTTATGTTCTGTTTTGATAACAGGCGGCTTATACCGAAACTACCTGCTATACGAACTAATATTTAATCTAAATACATTCCTACCCTGTTCCTTCCATCATTACCATGATCCACCCTACTCAAATAGTATACTGCAAACCGTCCGCTCAACCATCTCCCTACGAAAAGCGTTTTACTAATTAAGACAACAGCTAAATACAGAAAAATACAGGACAATATGAAAACAGGCTTGGGCAACTGGCAACAAATGCTAATGAGCGACCTTCCTTATTGGTTTTTGTTGGAAGTAGTAATACGTACCATTATCATGTTTGGCGTTATATTGCTTACGCTCAGGGCATCGGGCAAAAGAGGCATTAAACAGCTTTCCATATTCGAGCTGGTACTAATCATCGGACTGGGCTCGGCAGCAGGCGATCCTATGTTCTACGAGGACGTAGGTATTCTTCCTGCCATTACGGTCTTTATTGTTGTCATTGCACTCTACTTTACCGCCACCAAGTTAGCCGACAAGTTTAGAAGCGTTGAAAAATTGCTGGAAGGAGAGCCTCTCTACGTCATTATTCATAGCAGGATGCAAATGAATGCTTTTTCCCAATCCGGGCTTTCAAAAGATGAGTTCTTTGCAGAGCTCCGGCTGCACAATATTGAGCATCTAGGGCAAGTGCAAACTGTTCTGATAGAGACTTCCGGAGAACTCAGCATACTGTACTACCCCGACGAACAAGTCAGGCCGGGCCTACCCATCTTTCCCCCAATACAAAGCGACATAGCTGCCATATCGCAAACAAGCCTCTACCGCTCCTGTACCGGATGTGGCTATACTGAAGAGCAACAAAGTATTGAAACGAAGGACTGTTGCCCATCCTGCGAAAAGAGCAACTGGATACCTGCCCTGCAAAACAAACGCATAACATAAACCGTAACACAACCTTACATCCTCCTGGCCCGTTGGGTACCTGGTTTTTGTTACAAGAAAGAGGAGGAATATATCCTCCTCTTTCTTGTAACATCTTCAGATGTAACTAAAGTATTCTATTATCCTATTCAGCTATAACACACCCACTTCCTGCATACAGGCCTTCATCATACCGTAGGTACGTTCAATATCGTTGTCCAATCCGATGGAAAAACGGATCAATCCGCTTGTCAACCCCTTCTCCGCTTGCTCTGCCTCCGGAATTTCGCTGGAAGTAGATGTGCCGGGGGCACTGAACAGGGTTTTATAAAATCCCAGGCTCACAGCAAGATACCCGATATTCCGGTTCTGCATCAGCTCCATCAGCGTATTGGCCCGGTCCAGGTCACCTACGTCAACAGTCATCATCCCACCGAATCCATATTCTTCGTTGAACATGGCTTTATATGTTTCGTGACCTTTATGACTTTCCAGGCCGGGATACACCGTTTTCAAACCCTCTGCTTCAAATCGCTGCGCCAGGTAAAGGGCGTTCCTGCTATGTTGCTGCATGCGTATATGCAGCGTTCTCAGGTTCTTCATAATGCTGGCGCTGCGCAGGCTATCCATAGTGGGGCCTAACAACATAGCCGCGCCATCGTTTACATTCCTCAAATCATCAATAAACTGTTGTGTACCACAAACCACACCACCTACCGCGTCGCTACTTCCGTTTATAAATTTAGTCAGGCTATGAACAACCACATCTGCTCCCAGGTCTGCCGGAGCTATAGCCAGCGGAGAAAAAGTGTTATCAATTACCAGCTTTAGTCCATGCTTCCTGGCTATAGCCGCCATGGCTTTAATATTCGTGATCTCCAGCAGAGGATTACTCACGGTCTCACAATACAACACCTTTGTTTGCGGAGTAATTGCTTTTTCTACCGCCGCCGGCTGAGTAGTATCCACAAAGGAGGTTTGAATCTGCAAACGGGGCAGAAAATTCTTCATGAAGGCGTAAGTTCCTCCGTATATTGTCCTGCTGGATACAATATGACTGCCGGCTCCGCAAAGTTGTAATAATACGGAGGTTATAGCCCCCATACCAGAGGCTGTTACATTGGCAGCTTCCGTATTCTCCATTGCCGCCAGGGCCTTACCAAGGTATAAATTGCTTGGTGAAGAATGCCGGGAATATAAATAACAACCTTCAGCATTACCTTCGAAGGTATCGAACATCTTCTTTGCCGATAAAAAGGTATAGGTTGACGAGTCTGAGATAGACGGATTGACGCCTCCGAACTCTCCGAAATACTGAAGGTCCTGGATCTTATCAGCGGGGTTAAAAGCCATTTTTAATATTGTTTTTACGCGTTAGTTAGCTACAAATGTCGACAAAATTGGATATCTCACAAAATCAACCAGGGAACATGGCAATGCGGCCGGCGCTAAAAAAAGGAACAGCTTCATGACAATACATGCCATGAAGCTGTTCTGTAAACAGGCGGGCCAATGCAGTAGCCCCTTACAGCGTATTTACTAATAAATACACCTTACCATCTTCCTTTAACGATCTTCTCCACCTTAATCAGGTTACCCTGCATATCCAGGCAACGCAAAAAGTAAATGCCTCGGGCCAGGGCCTGTATACCGAACGGCTCCTTACTATCGGCCTCCAACAATACCTTTCCATCCAGGCTGGTCAACACAACGCGCAGTGGCATAGCAGAAGATACATTCAAAATATCATCCGAAGGATTAGGGTAAACTTTAATTGAAGCAGCTATACCGTTTATATCCTGCAGGCTTGTGGGCTCCTCGTAATTGGTTACCCGGTATACATCAGAGGTATCCCGGCAGCCCTCATCCGTCGTCACCACCACGCTATAGTTACCATTCTCCTTTACCTGGTATATACTGTCTGTTGCCCCGTTTATGGCTTTGCCATTCAGCAACCATTGGTACCGGTCAAATGGTGTGGTTGTACCCAGTACAAAGCCCTTTACATTGATAACCGCTAGAACTTCATCCAACTCATTTACTACAAACGTATCTACCCTATTCGTACAGAAATCCACCTGCGTATGCACATAATAAGTACCCGGCGCTGTAATCTCCCTCGAGCTACCGGTGCTGCCATCGTCCCAGGTATAGTTCTTTGCCCCTTCTATACCTGTCAGCGTGAGGCTGGCAAATGTTGCACAAACCGCTGTATCCAGCGCAGTCGCATAAATTGTTTCAGCAGGCTGGCCCTTAATATATTCTGCGGGCAAATACATGCCGAACTGGTTAACCGAGCTGACACTTGTAATTACATCGGCCGTATAATTACAGGCAGCTCCCGAAAGATTAGGGCTATTAATAACGCCTAGTTTCGTAGAATTGATAATATGATATATTTTACCATCAGGAGCCAGCCTCAGGTCCGTCCATTGCGTATTCAGGATAAGCTCTTTCGAATTAGTAATGGCAGTAGCCGTAGGCTGGGTCACATCAAACTGGAACAGGCTATACTTATAAGTAACCGGTACCACGCCGGTTACATACAGCTTAGAATTATCAGGTGAAAAGGCGAGGCCGTTGCCGCCGATCTGGTCTATGAAACGCACATTGGATAAGGTGCCGCTGCCCGCATCAAAATCATACAATTCCACCCCTGCACCGGTAATACCGCCCCCGTTGCCTGTACTGATCAATCCCAGCATTTTACCGTCCGGGGATATGCGCATACGCCCCCATTTATAAGCCGTTGGCGGCAATGTTCCCAAAGTCGATGTTACCGGCTCGGCAGCAATGCCCGAAGCGGTAACGTTATAAGCTTTAAAAACATTGCCGTCAATAGCGTGCGTCAACACCCAGATATTACATTCCTTCCCCGGGATCGCAATCATTGTGCCATTCAATGCAGAATCAAGCAATATGCTCTTCTTACCGGCCACCACATCGCCTTCGCCATTATTCAGCGTCATATCTACAACCGAATACCAAAGACGGCTGACGCCATTATCGTTAGCCGAATTGGACGTAGCCTCCTGCGAAAAAACATAATACTGATCTGCCTGGCCTAATACCGGCACAATCAGCGCGCCCTGGTTGCCGCTAAACGGCGACAACCTGCCCACTACGGGAAATATAGTACTGCCATTAGGCATTACCTGCCCACCTTTTGTCCATACATTATACCCATTGGTATAAAATAGCAATTTCCCTTCCGAATCGGCAACCGCAGCGCTACCCGTACTGTTACCCGGCAATTCCTGGGGTGCCGAAAGTACCGCCGAACCGGAGTTGAAATCCAGGACCGACTTATACCCGAAAACCCATATGTTATTTTCGGGTATATTGTATTGTCCGTTGGCTGTGGTCACAGCCAACGGGAACAAAAAGGCGGCAGCTAGACCTCTAAAAATTCTTTTTGTACATAAATCTCTCATAAGATAATCTTTTTATACTTGAATTAATTAATAATGGAATATTCCCTAAACAGATTATATCAAAAGTAGCAGAACACATAGCTAATCTGTATACGGCATACCCCGTTTCTCAAAAATCACGGTAAACCCCTATTTTTCAGTTCATCTCCTTCAACGCATCCTACCCCTCTTTTGTTCAAAGCCGCCCATACCAGCGCGTCCGCAACTGTAGCCAACACATCTAAAAGAACAACATACAAAAAAGCCATATAGGAACGCTACCGGAAATCCAGAAAAAACTAATTTTAAGGGTACAATTGTCCTTTTATGTTGCGTCTGTTACCTGTTTTCGTTCTAATATTATACAGCAATGTGCTTCCGGCCCAGGAAAAAACTTTCCGGATCAATACCCTTCCGGATACAGCGCAGGCATCACACCTGATGCTGCAGGCCCGGGACATCCGGGACATATCGCTGGATAGTGCTATCGTTCTTGCAAAAAAAGCTTTGATCATCAGTAAAAAAGCCAACGAACCTCTTTATATTATCAGGGCAACACTTGACCTCGGGGCCTACCAATACGAGCAAAAAGCCTATGGCCAATGCAAAAGCCTATACACCTACCTATTACAGAACTATTCGCGGGAGCTGACCAAAAGCAAATCACTCCTTGCCCTGGTATACAACAATATGGCCAATGTGCACCTGAAACAAGAACAGCTCGATTCTGCAATCTATTACTACTACCAATCGCTCGAGGCTATTAAAAAGAAGGGTATAGAGAATAAACCCATGCAATCGCTGGTCTATTCCAACTTAGGCGCTGCCTTGGCCATAAGTGCGCAACAAAAGCAGGCCTTATACTACCTGGGCGAAGCTTTAAACCTCACCCGCCAGTTAAAAGACACCAACCTGATGGCCCAAAACATACTCAACATCGGCATTACCCACGAAGACACCCGTAATTATGAAACAGCGCTTACCTTCTATAAGGATGCACTGAAACTTTTCGCTGTAAAAAAGAACATCCGCAATATACAGAGCACCTACAGGACCATAGGAGAAGCCTACGACAAGATCGGGAAATACCAGACTGCCCTGGCTTATTATGATTCTGCTACCAACACCGACAAGGAAAAAGCAGCCCGGAATGCCGGGCTGCAGATCCGCTATGGCGATATTTACAAACAAACCGGCGATTACAGCAAAGCCATCGGCTATTATGAATCCGCATTAAAACTCATGCCCCTCGAAGGCTCCTTTTTAGGCAAACCGGTTGCCCTCTATGCATTGGCAGAATGCTACCACGCAATCAACGACAATGCCCGTGCCTATACCTATCAGAAAGCCTACTCTGACCTGAGAGATAGCATCCTGAACGAGGAAAAAATAAAAACCATGAACCAACTGGAAGTAAAATACAGGACTACAGAGCAAAAAAAGAAACTGGTTAACCAGGACTTCCTCATCACCAGACAGGAAAAGGCATTACTACAAAAGAATGCCTGGCTGGGCGGCATATCCCTGGGTTCATTACTCCTCCTATCTCTGTTATTCAGCCTTTACAGGAACCACAGGCACAAGCATATGCTGCAAAAGGCCGAAATGGCATCGATGCAGCAGCAACAAGAGATCGTACAATTACGCGCCTTAATGCAGGGCGAAGAAAATGAACGGGCCCGTATAGCCCAGGAACTACATGATGGCATCGGTAGCCTCATCGCCGCTGCCAGAATGCACCTCGACATTTTCAAGGGCAACAAAGAGCTGCCCGGGTATGCTTCCAGCTATAAGAGCGGCCTGAACCTTTTAGACGAAGCCTACCAGGATCTGCGCAACACAGCACATAACCTGATACCCGAGCAGCTCCTGGTCAATGGCTTCAGTGAGGGTATAAAAGAATATTGTAAAAAAATCAGTAAGCACGATACCTTTTCTGTGCAGTGCCAGACCATTGGCAGCCCCCCAGCCCTGGATGCTGAAAAATCCCTGTCCCTGTACCGTATCGTGCAGGAACTCATTCACAACGCCCTGAAACACGGCGAAGCCAACGAAGTGGTTGTCGAGATTGCCGGCGACGGACAGCATACCCGCATTAATGTAGAGGACAATGGCAAAGGTTGGGAAAGTGCCCAGGACAGCAGCTCCTGCGGCATAGGCTTCCGCAATTTGCGGCAGAGAATAAAAGCCCTGGGCGGCACCATGGAGGTAGACAGCCGTAAAGATGTGGGTACCACCGTTTACCTTACTTTCGAAAAGAAAGACGCATACAGCTGAAACAATCAACACAGGAAACCCAAAGCAATATCAAACAAAAATTTTCGCGAGCAATACCAAACAAATTATGGAACATAAAATACAGATTGCCATTACCGACGATCATACCATGGTCCTGGAGGGGTTGCAGAGAATGCTGACCGGACTGGACGATATAGAAATAGGCGCCTGTTATAAAAACGGGCAATCGCTTTTAGCCGGCTTGCAAAAGGGCCAACCCGATGTATTGCTTCTCGACATACACCTCACCGATTATGTGGGAGAAGACCTGATACCGGTTATTGTCAAAAACTACCCCGGCATAAGAATTCTGGCGATCACCAGTGTGGATACCACCATAAGGGTAAAAAACCTGATCAAAAAGGGTTGCCTGGGTTATCTTTCCAAAAATGCTTCGGCAGACACCCTGATTGAAGCTATCCGCACGGTATACAAAGGCCTGCCCTATGTAGAAGAGCCTATCAAAAACCAGCTTTTCGAGGACATGCTTTACCTGAAAAAGGAAATTCCAACCTCTCCCCAGCAACTATTCCTGACCCGTAGAGAAAAGGAAGTGCTGCAACTGATAGCCCGCGAGCACTCGAGTAAAGAAATTGCAGATACCCTGTTCATCAGCATCAACACAGTCGAAATACATCGTAAACACCTTTTTCAAAAGCTGGATGTCAAAAATCTTGCCGGCCTCATTCGCAAAGCCTTATTGCTGGGTTTTATTGACTGAATTTCATTTATATAATCACTAAACAACCGGAATAGCCTTTTTCACCGGACAATGGATACGCACTATTTTCAAAAATTAGATAAAATGGCTATTCCAAATAAAAGCTATTTTTAGCAACACATATCCCAAAATGGAAAATGAAATTTGACAAATACTTACCGGCAGAAAACCTCCGACCCTATATCAAATATTTTGTAGTGTCAGAAAACGAATTAGAAACTAAATACAAAGTGTTTCCTTCTTCTGGTTTGGTGGCCGGTTTCCAATACAAAGGCCTTCTTACTACAATGAAAAACGATGGAGAAACCCGGTTGGCTCCGGCAGGTATTACCGGTATTTCCGACAGTTACCAAATCTTTAAAAACTCAGCCAATATCGGAACAATTTTAGTATACTTTACCGAAAACGGTTTTTCTCATTTTTCTTCCAAGCCCACCAATGAAAATTTTAGTTTAAGTATTGCACTCGAAGATATTCTTGAAAAAAGCGACGTGAAGGAAGTTTCAGATAAATTAACGGCAGCTGGCACAGATAAACAGCGCATAAAAATAGTGGAGCAGTTTCTATTATCACAGTTTAAAGATATCCAAACGGACAAACTCATTATTGAAGCAGTCCGACTGATTTACCAAAGTAAGGGAACAATCAGAATAAAAGAGCTCCATAAAAAACTATTCATCAGTCAAAGTCCATTCGAAAAACGTTTTAGAAAATGGGTCGGTACAACACCGAAAAAATATACCTCCATTATTCGTTTCCATACAGCCCTTACGCAACTAAAAGAGGCTAAATCACTTACTGAAATTTGCTACGAAAACAATTTCTTTGACCTGGCGCATTTCATTAAAGATTTCAAACAATTTACAGGCTGCACTCCCGAAAATTTTAAACGTCTCTTGTAGATAAACGATTTTTTACAATTACCCCAATTATAAATAAGGCAACTTTACATCGTAATCCTAAACCACGAATTACGAAGGCCCAGTGCTACAATCGACCGTCATTTTTAAAGGTAACTGCAGTATAATGGACTGCAATTCAACAATTTTAAAAAAACAAGGTAAATGTTTACAGCAGAACAAATTAAAACAGCGCATAGCAAAGTAAAATCAGGTGCAGACTTCCCTGCTTATATCAAAGAAATTAAATTATTGGGAATTACTCATTACGAGGCATATGTAAAAGACGGTCATATAGATTATCATGGCAGGAACAACTATACGGTAAAAGTGCCTGAAAAATATAATCCATTAGCAATAGCTGATGTAGCAAGTGTAGAGGAATTTAAAGCTGGATTAATTGCGCACCAACAAGGGGCAACAGATTTTCTCACTTTTACGCAAATATGTGCAGCAACTGGAATTGAAAAGTGGGAGGTGAGTACGAACGAGATGACCTGCACGTACTACAACAAAACAGGAGTTAAAATACTTGTAGAAGAAATCCCATATTAAAAAACATTGTTCAACCTTCCTGTTGAAACCTGTTCTATCTGGTACAAAATCCAGGCTTGTCCTGCTTTATATGTAGCGGGGCGCCTCTGTATAAAAATCTGCCATTCTAGAATTGTTCTTTTAATGCCGTCTTTAAAAGATGGCGCTATCTACTTAATAAAAGAGGAGCAGCCCACTCTTTTCATACAAGATTACAGCGGCACTTATAATACTATTCGAATCCCCAATAGCTTACTTCGGTTTGTTGGCACACTTCGTTAAATATTATCTATTTTCGTCTAATCTTACATTAGGTATTCCTCCTCTCTTTTTACCCGAAAGTGTTTATTGCCTTTCCTCTAAGTAATAACGAAGATTACGCAGATCGTCTCTATATAAAAAGTCAGGCAGATCTATGCTATCCCGTATTTGTAACCAAAAAGTATCCGGCCTGCCTTCATTTTTTTGTACTTCATTATAAAAGACACCCGGCGAATGCTGTTTGTTGCCGCAAGCTGCAATAAGAAATAACAAAAATAAATATCGTATCATAGCCCAAAAGTAAAAGCCAGCCATCAAGAAAGACATTTCTGGCTGGCTGTACACCACATACACTTAATTAATCTTCACCAATTTTTCTGTTTTCATATACCTGCCACCGGTGTCGTAAAACAAAACCATGTACACACCACTGTTTAATCCCTGTAAGTTTATCGTATTGCTATTCTTTATGTTCATCAATTCCTTGCCATCAATGGATGTTATAAGAATATGCAATGCCGCCGGGCTGGATATGAATATTGTTTGGCGTGCAGGATTCGGATACATTGATATACTCGTAGCTGTAAACTGCTGATTAACATCGGTGGCGTTCGATACTTCATAGACCTCCGACGTATCTACACACCCGATATCATTACCTACGATTACCTGGTAACGCCCGTTTTGGATCACTTGATAGCTACGCTCATTAGCCCCAGCTATAATTTGCCCGTCAAGCACCCACTGATAAGTATGGTAGGGTAAAGTTGTTCCCAATGTTAGCACATTTACGTTGATAACAGGTTTAGCCAAAACCTCTTTTTTAATCTCGAACGAGTCAATATAGCTATTACAGGCATTTCCGTATCTTACCCAATAGGTACCTGCAGCGTATATCTTATTGCGTTTACCGGTACTCCCATCACTCCACTCATATTCATACTCGCTATTTGTATCGCTGGCTGATAATGTAATACCGTAAAGCCATCCGCTACAAATTGTCGTGTCCCATACAGAAGCCGACACCAGCATTTTAGGTTCTGCAAATACTGTCTCATTAGGAAACCGGCCCCAGCTAAGTCCAGTCAGGTAGTTAGAAACAAACCGGCAGGCGGTTCCTGCAGCGTTTGGTTGTACTATAGCACCGAGATAGTCATTATAAGGTAAGGTATCGAATCTTGTTGCCGTTAAATAGATCGTGTCGTTATAAAGCCTCATTTGCGGCACACCCATCGTCACTCTACCCAGTAATAATTTTGATTTGTCAATAGAATCGGCATTAAAAGTGTTAATATAGTCATACTGATATATATGGCCGATATATCCATAACGGCTATATTTAGCCCAACTGGTATCGTCTACACCCACATATTCTATTGTGTACAACTTCGAACCATCGGGCGAAAAGGCTGAAGCTGCCACTATTGCACCGAGAGCCGTATCGTTCGGATATTGAAGACTTGGACCGCCAATTTTCAACTCATCAGACACACTGCCTGTATTTGGATCGAAACGAGCTATATTACAAATGCTCTGATTCTTTCCCGGGTAGCCGATTGGATATCCCCATACGCCGCAGGAATTATTTTTGATAATATGCCTATTGGGCGATATTTGCAGAACGCCGTTAGCCAGAGGTTCGTATCCCCAAAAACCATTATGAAAACTTGCCTGTCCGGGACTTAAAGGAAAGTTCGTTCTGGATACAACCGGCATGGTGTCGATACCCCATTCTGTAATATGATAAGATTCATAAACAAAGGAGTCTGGTCTTTGCAATACCAGCCATATGTCGTTACAGTTGCCGGGTATAGCAAGCACAGCGCTGGTATAGTGTTTCCCTACCGGTGTAAGCGGCACATTTTTTTGTCCGGGCTCTACATCGCCCAAGCCTCCGTAAAGGTTCATATTTACAACCGAATAAAAAACAGCAAACTGATCAAAACTGTTATAGGCATTGTTCTGTATGGCTGTACTTAAAGCCCAACTCTCCTTTGCAGAAAATATATAATATCGGCCTTCGTCACCTATTACCGGCACAACAACCGAATTACTATAAGCACCGTACTCTTCAGCCCCTCCAAACAAATCCACTATTTCCGTCCCGTTGGGCATAATAGTATTCCGTTCATTAAACAAGTTGCCCAACCGGACACCCGTTCCGGAATAGAACAGCAACCGGCCGCCCGTCTCCGGATCGGCCAGGCCGCATAAGTTAGAAGAACGTGATATACCCAGATTTCGCATAATATCAGGCGGACTCGTATTAAAGTTGAGCGCTCTATCACCAATCGGCCATATTTTATTTGCATTTATATAGGCTGGTCGTTGGGTGTAATAGGGCTGCGCCAGCAGCTCCGTGCAAACGGCTACTATAATTATAAATATCGTTGTAAATTTAATACGCATAAAAAGCTTCTTTAAAGTTTCAGGATTTCTTTATTATTTTCCCGGTAAATAAAATTTTGCCGGCTGCTGTTACCAATTTCACCAGATAGACACCATCAGGATAGCTTCCAATATTGATTTTCCGTACATAGCCAAAGTCAGCCTTCTGCCTGCCGTAAACATCATACAACAGCACGCGCGCAACTACTCCTCCAGGAAAATACAACAATCCCGTGGTCGGGTTAGGTCCGGGCATAAATACTGAAGGAATTTTTTCACTACCAGCATAAAGACCGCTGTCCGCATACTTATGTACATAGGTTTCAGAAGTGTCTGTACAACCCGCTTCACTTTGTACCATCACGCGATATTCTCCATATTCTTCTGGTTCATACATATAGTCATCAGCCCCGGGACTCAGCACAGAATCGTTAAACAGCCATTGATAGGCCGAATACTCTTGCTGGGTCTGCAAACGACCATCGGCGTACCGTATAACAGGGTGTTCTAAGCTATCTAATCTTATATGGAAAGAGTCTACTGCAATTCCACAACCTGACGTACTTTGCACCCAGTAATCGCCTACCTCGTGAATTTTCAGGGCTTGATCGGCGTACCCGTTATTCCACAGGTAACCCGAAGCATAACTATCGTACCTGGGTGTCAGCAATAATGTGTCCAGTTTCCGGCATATCATGGTATCCATTCTACTGGCGAAAGTGTCTTCCCGTCTAAAAGGATAAACTACATCCGTAGGAAGACTGCTAAAATGGTCGATATTCTTGCCAGCCGGGAGCTCAATATACCGTGCATTAAAACTGCAGTTTACTCCCTTTTCATTTGGCCTTGCTATTATACCTATCATACGGTTTGCAGCATCACTCAAATATATCGTATCGTTGTACAATCTTAAATTTTCTCTTTTGGAATCATAGAACGTAACGTAACTGATAAAAGTCTTTGAAGTACTAATAGAGTCCATACTGTAGGAGGAAACATCATATTGAAATAAAACACAATTCTTAGCTGTATCCTGCTCTAAAGTGTATAGCATTTTATTATCAGGCGAAAAGGCGGCTGCATTAACGCCAGCATACTTTAGGGAATCAATAGTAGCTCCCGGATTAAAAACAAAACCCAGTTCATCTGATACTTTACCCGTAGCCGGATCGAATTGAGCGATGCTGCTAAAGGGAATCGATCCCGTTTGTAAAAAAGAAGATTGATATTTAATCAGCCTGCGGTCAGACGACAGGCTGAATGATCCTGAAAAAAAACTAAAATATCCTGTTGTACCAAAAAGGGAGGCGAAAATATTCCCCTGCAACATCAGTAATGGGCTCAGTGGGATACCTGTTCGCGATACAACCGGTTCTGTACTAATGCCATTATAGTCAATATGCCATGCTTCGTATATGCTGGAGTCGCTTCTGTGCACAACCAGCCAGTAATCTTCGCAATTCCCGGGTACCAGTAGTAAACCATCACCGTAACGCCTCCTGGCCGGGCTTACAGGCATATTCCTCAAGTTGGGTAAAATTTCTCCCTTTCCTCCATCCAGGTTCATATCCACTATAGAATAAAACAACGCGAAAGAGTCTTTTTTACTATAGCGTACCGTATCGTCCGCTGGTTGCAGGCCAAAAGCTGGCACAAGCGAAAATACATAATACTTGTTTCCATCTGTTATCAACGGGGCTATACGCACGCACTGCCGGCTTCCGGTCATGCCGCCCGTGTTCCCCTTCAGTCCCATCCCCCCCTTCATTTGCTTATGATCTCTGTTCCACACCTGACCATTCATTGTATAAAACAACAAAGACCCATTAGCCGGATGCGCGGCGGCTGCCATCGAACTGGGATAGTTACCAGTGACCGAAATAGCCGTTGTATAAGTTAGGTACTGACCGGTACCAACATCTATACCTATTGAGTCTGGCACGACCCATTGCCTGTTCGCACTCAAATAACCCGGTAATTTATTATAGGGCAGCTGGGCGTCGAGTTGACCGCAGCATAAAAGCAGCATAAAAGAAAGTAAA
>JBEBWN010000055.1:0-15407 GCA_040392235.1 Taibaiella helva
GGTTCTTTTTCGAAGAAAACGGCGGCTTTTTCGAAATATTCCAATGATTTCTTTTTGCCACCGCCAAACATTTTTGGAGTATAAAAGGTGCTGGTTCCTTTCAGAAAATAAAACCTTGGGTTTTCGGCATTATTTTCTTTTGCTTTTTCCAGATTTTGCTCAAATATTTTCCCGTATTTCTGCCAGCGTTTCTGTGGGTAGAAACCAATACGGGCGTTGGCCAGCATGGCCGTTAAGGCATGAATTTCTGATTGTTGCATTTTGTCGGACTTATCCGAAAGAGAGCTGGCCGTCGACAAAAAGTCTTCTGCTTCATCAAGGTAGGCATCTTTTTTATGGGCATCCTGTTCCTCATAATTCAGCAGGATTTTACTCAATGCGGCGTAGTAGGACCCTGTCCACTCTGTATTGAATTTTTTTGCAATTAAGCCAAGGCGATTGCTTTGGTTAATTTTTTCTGCCTGGGATTTTTGTTCAAAAAACGCCTGGAGTGTCTGTCCTAGGGTTTCTTTATAGTCTTGCGCCTGTATCGGACCAGATAGTCCCAGGAGAATTGCCATGGATAGAAGGAAACGTCGGACCATATTTTCTTATGTTTTAGTGAAGGTACAAAACTATGTTAGCAGGTTTACAAACTTTTTTACTGTTCGGTAAATTAATGTAAAAACTCGGTGAACCCGAATTTGACCAGAATCAAATCCTGCACTGACTGTTGTCATTTTTTGGATAGGTGCTACATCTCATCTTTGTCGGGTGTTCTGTTTATTACCCTGGTCAGCCGTTTCTTTTCCAAGAAGAAGAGCCGGCCTTGCCGTGATAAAGGGACAGGTATAAACCACATAAATTTACTATAGCTAATGCAGAGATATAAAGACGGACAAGGCAAGGAGATGGAGAATAGCGATCTAATCCGTTCCTGGACAACAACATTGGAAAAATTGCGGCAGGAAAATATACTGCTAAAAAACCGCCTTTCTGTTGCGGTGCAGCAACAGGAAAGCCGGACTTTCCTGGAGGAAGCGGAATCCTTTCAGCAACGATTCGTAGATAAAGACCAGGTGATTGATCTGTTGCGGCACGACATCTCTATCCTGGCCTGGAAGAACCGACAACTTGTTTTTGCCGGAATAGATAAACCTTTACTGCTTCTGGCCAGAGATATTGCTACCCTTGTTGCGGAATTTGATCAGATGCGGGAGGCTTTCCATCGCTGCCTGGCAGAATACACTGTTGATTAAACAGATATTAGCAATACATCATTTCCAATTTACGGTAATCCAGAATCTGAATTTGGCTATTCTGCAGTGCTATTAGTGATTCGTCCTTAAATTCCCCCAATGTTCGGATCAGCGATTCTTTGGCAACACCTGCTATTGCCGCCAGATTTTCGCGTGAAAGATCTATGTAAAAGCCCGGACTGTGGTCGGCATTATACTTTCTGTATAGCTTTATTAGTGTTTCGGCTACTTTTTTTCGCAGTGAGCCATAAGCAATATGCAGAAGTTGGTCTTCTTTTTGATTAATGTTATGGGCTAATATGCCTATGAATTTCCTCATGACGGCTGGATTGCTACCGAGTAACTCATCGAATTCGGACCGGGGAATAATGGCGAGTTCGGTATCTTCAAGAGCTTCAGCGTTTTCCCGATAAGTATCACCTTCCAATAAGGGCAGATAACCCAAAAAATCCCCTGTGCTATATAAATCTACGATCAATTCCTTTCCATCGTCATTACGCTTATAGGTTTTTATCTTGCCTTTCAGGATATAGTACAAGCGGGATGGATGATTTCCTTCCGAATAAATGATCTGTTTTTTTTTATACTTATTAGTACTACGTCCTTCTTTCAGCTCTTTCAGGTAATTCTCTCCGGCATTGATGCTAATCAGAGAATCTATTCCGGTAATACTATTACTGAATTCCTGTTGTAATAATGCCGCTTTTTTCAGGCGACTCTCAATTGCATTCAGCAGCTCTGTGCCATCAAAGGGCTTTGTAATATAGTCATCTGCACCCAATTCCATTCCTTTCCTGATCTCTGACCTTTCTGATTTCGCGGTTAGAAAAATAAAAGGAATATGCTGTAACTTGTCATTTTTATGCAACATATGCAGAACGCCATATCCATCCAGGACCGGCATCATAATATCGCAGATAATAAGGTCGGGCAAATGCCGGATGGCTAATTCCACCCCGGCTTTACCATCGGCTGCGCTTAGCACTTCATAATTGGCCAGCTCAAGTATCTCGCCCATATTTTCCCTGATCTCGGGGTTGTCTTCAATTAAAAGTATCTTTTTCACGTGCTGTTATTTAGTCAAATTTTGGGGTAATGTATGTTTTAGCTGAAGGTAGAGTTGCTACTTCCGTTTCTGGCGAATGTTATTTGAAATTCTGTACCGCTTCCCAACGTGCTCCGGCAATGTACGGAACCAGTCATCAATTCTGCATATTTACTGACAATATGTAAGCCTAATCCCGTACCTTGTATGTTGGTTACATTCGTTCCCCTGAAAAAACGTTCGAACAAATGTTGCTGATCTTCTTCAGAGATGCCTAGTCCCCTGTCTTTTACGGAAAGCAGGATAGTCTTTGGCGCCACCCGGCAGCTGATTTCTATCAGAGTATCTTCGGGCGAAAACTTGATAGCATTGGATAGCAGATTCAGTATAATGTGTTTTAACAGAGCGGGGTCTAACGTTACAGTATTTTCACCCTCATGTGAAAACATGATGTGCTGCCCTTTTTTGAGCAAGCCATTTAACTCGCTGATGGTATGTTCAATATATTGCCCGATATTGAAATTGCTGTATCGGACCTGTATCTTGCCCTCCTCTATTTTGCCAACAGAAAGGAAATCATTCATTATGTCTGTTATCATATTTAAAGAAGATATGATGCGTTGTACGTGTTTTTCTCTTTTTGAATGGTCTTCTGCTTCTGTGTACTTGGAGATCAGGTAAGCAGAAGAGAGTACCGTACTTAAAGGAGTACGGAATTCATGGGAGGCCAGTGATACAAAACGTGATTTTAGCTCGCTGAGCTCTTTTTCCTTTTCCAAGGCCAACCTGAGCTCTGTTTCTGCCCTTTTGCGTTCTGAAATATCAATAGCAATCCCCAGATAGCCGTCGACATCGGTATCCTTATTCCGCATTGCTGTTAATGTAAAGGAAACGGGGAAACGAGCACCATTTTTCTTGACATAAACAGCCTCTCCCTCATATGATGCGCCGCTGAGTGCTTTTTTCGCGGAGAGGGCAAACAAGGAGGGCTGCTTATTTGTGCGGGGGGATTGTATTTCTTTATCGTAAAAGATCTCCGGACTTTCCCGGTAAATCACTTCGTCGGCCTGGTAACCCAGGTACCGTTCTGCGGTGGGATTGAACATCTGTATAATGCCGTTCTTATCCGTTACAAATATGATGGCTTCCGCGTGATCCCAGATATTCTTAAGGAAATTGTTTACCCTGTTCAATTCCTGGTCCTTTGCCTTCGTTTCTTCCACTTGCCGTGCCAGTTGGGTTACTGTACTGGTAAGGGAGAGCGTCCGTTCTTCAATTTTGCTTTCTAATTCCGAATTCAATTCCTTCAGGGCCTGTTCGGCTTCCTTGCGTAAAGAGATATCACTTAAAAAGGCAATAACAAACTTACCTTGTGCTGTCTCGTAGCTTCCCAGGCTGACTTCTACCGGAAATTCCGTTTGGTCCTTACGTACAGCAAACAGATCCATCCCCTGACCCATGGGGCGGCTTTTGGGATGGTGGTTGTAATGATTTACATGCTGCGTGTGTCGGTTGTGAAAGCGCTGTGGAATCAGTTTTTCAATACGCTCTCCAACAATTTCGCCTTCCCGGTATCCAAATTGCTTCAGTAAAAAGGGATTGGCCAGCACTATTTTTCCCTTTTCGTCGGCAACGATGATGCCCATAGATGCGTTGTTGAAAAGGGCGTCAAAGCTAACTACTGTTTCTTTATCCATAATTGATTTCTACCCCGGAGGCTCAAACAAATGTACAAAACTTTCACAGTCGTACGGAGGGGCAGCAAGTACCCTTTAAAATACAAATAAAGGTAGAAGTCCTACATTGCCTGTACGATAAGGAGAATCAGCTTGTCGAATGATCTTCGTCATTGTTTTTATTCAACGTGGCCAGCCGGCCAGTCTTTAATTTGAAAAGTCCTGGAAAACAGAAATGGTTTTTTGATGTAGATGGCTGCTCCTCTGTCAAGCCCTTATTTCGACGAATGGCGGATTTTCATCGACCAAATTTTTAACCTGAATGTCGACTATTTGGAACAATAGGTCTAATAGTTAAGTGGAAGGCTGTCGGGCCGTTCTATGTTTGCACTATCAAACAAAACAGTAAATCTTAAAAACAAAACTTTATGAAAAAGATTATTTTGAAAGCCGCAGCAGTAGTAATGATTGTTTCAACCGCAATGATGACCTCTCTACAGGTAAGAGCCCAGGACGGTACACCAGTTTACAACCGGGAAACAAATCCATCGATCGGTATCAGCGTCGATCATGCTACAGGCGCTACCTTTATTATCAGGGATCAGAAGGGGGCAGTGGTTATGAAAGGAACTGTAAAAAGTAATAAAACATTCTTTATTTCCACCAAATCGTTACGCGAGGGGATATATCATTTCGAAGTGGGAGGAAATGTTTTACAGAGCTTTGAGATTAAATAATGATTGTTTGTAAATAAATGCAAATATGCCGAATAAGATTATTTTAGGTGTTGTAGCAGGGATCATGTTGTATTTTTTGTTGAAGGTTGTTATCTCTGTTTTGATGTTATTGATTATGGGCACAGCGACATTTTTGCTAATAGGACTCGCCTTTTCCTATTTCAGGAAACGTCGGAGTGGTGTATTGTAAAAAAATAATATGAAATGTGTTGTCAACGTATCAGGCTAAGGTTCCCGGAATATAGCTCGGACTGCCCCCCATTTAGGTGAATTTCTATCCGATAAATATATACACCTTCTGGTTGGGGTTTCCCGGAGAAAAGGCCATCCCATCCCTGTCCATTCATCAGCCGCGTTTCAAATACGATTTGTCCCCATCGGTTATAAACCTGCATAGAGAAGCGCTCCCAATATGCGCCAGGGGGCCTGCGGGGTAAAAAGTAATCGTTATACCCGTCACTGTTAGGTGTGAAAGCGTTAGGAATGTCCAGATAACAAGCTTTCTTTATATGGATACTTCCCCTATTGCTACAGCCGTACTTATCGGTAAGTGTAAGGCTGTATCTTCCCGGATTGGTTATTTTTATAAAAGGCAGGGTGTCTCCCGTGCTCCATGTATAAACATATAAAGCATTTTCCGAAGCCTTATTGTTTAATACAATAGGTTGGTTGGAAAAACATAGGGAGCTGTCTTTGCCCAGATCAATAATGGGGAACGGTACGACACGTATGCTGTCACTGAGTTTTAATAAGGGGCATACTCTTGGTATAATATCCAACTCTATCTTCATCATACCTGCCTGGTCATAAGCATGTTTTATGGTGCCCTGACTTGTATGCAAGCTTGTTCCGTCACCTAGCGTCCAGTTATATCTTTCGACGGTGTAATCTGTGGCTAGGTTCAGGGTGACTGCTTCTCCCTGGCATAAAAAAGCTCTACTTTTTATGAGGAGCAGATTAGCGGGCATCGTGTCTACCGTAATTTCCTGCCATGCGGTATCGCTGCAATCGTCTCCATAGGCAATGAGTTGTATACGGTACATTCCTCTTCTTTTGAAAAGAACTGAAGGTTGCCTTACCGTATCCCTATTGTCTTCGCCCAATACCCATTGAAAGTGGTTGAAATAAGAAGGAGAAGTATTTTGAATTTTTAGGGAGACCCCCGCACAGGCTAAGGAATCTGTTTCAAAAGAAGCCCTGTGCTTTAGTTCAGGTATGATAACGGTTAAGCTGGTATCACAATATTTTGTCCGGATGTGTAGGGTATAGGAGCCCGCTATTACATTTTTAAGCGTATCGGTTCTCGATAGGATATTGTCATCCTTGTCTTTCCATACATAATCATATTCTACAGGATCATTGCTGTAGGTAGTAGCATAAGCCATACCTTTTGTTTCATTGTAACAGTTAGGTCGAACAATTACTCTGGGTAGTATGCCTAAGGGAAAAGACACATGAAAGGTATCAGTATGAAAGTTGCAGGGAGGGCTAAAGTATTGTACATAGTAGGTGCCCGGCTCCCGGGCGGTTCGGGTCGCTGTGTTATGGCCGTTGTCCCATTGATAACCCCAGCTTTCCACATGATTCACCTGAAGGGGCAACGAACTGGAAAAGCAGGGTGCTGTTATGACTTGAGTTGCATTAAACGTGTCTTTTCTTAATAGGGGAACATGGTTGGGCAGACCAAAATGAATAAAAGTATCAGAAGTAATTATTTCTGGATCAAATCCACAGAGAGCACCGACATTGTCAGGGTGCGTAATTCGACCTAAAAGACGTGGTACACCGTTGAGTTGACGGCTATTTTGGAAGTAAATTTTTCCATCACGCCCTAATTTTATTTTCCCCGGTTCACAGATATGTCCCAGTTCTATTTTGGAAGATGCCGAGTCAGAAGCATTGAGATCGAACTGATAAACCGAAGCGGGTACTGACATCCTTTTAGCATATATTTTTGATTGGCCAGGAGAAAAAGATACACTGTAATAAGCCATTTTGCTATCCAGCAGCAGGGGGGCGGTTAAACGACCGGTACCGCCGTCGAAATCATAAATTTCCAATCCGCCACCGCTAAATAATGTGGCGCTTGCTGAGACGATTTTTTTACCGTTTGGAGCGCCTATGATTTCGCCAAACATGTAGTTATTGTAAGGAAGCAGACCGGTGTTTGATATAACAGGCGCTTTGATACCGGTTATATTGACTTCGTAGCTTTTATATGCTGCTGATAGACGCGAACGTGTCACGACCCATATATTACAATTATTACCTGTGATAGCCGTCATTTTTTCTGTAAGTCCAGAATCAATCAAAATGCTTTTTTGATTCCTTATAATATCACCCAATCCTCCATTGAGGCGCATATCGATGATACTATAATAAAGCCTACCGGCATTGGCGCCATTTTCCATACTGGTAAGAGAGAATACATAAAATGTTTGAGAATTTGCGGGATGGGGTACAATTAAGGCACCTTGGGTGGTACTTCCAACGCCAAACGATTCTGCCAGTTGGTTACCATTCGGCATCAGGTTATGAGTTTTATCCCATATGGCTTCGCCATTTGTATAAAACAGAAGATTGCCTTTTGGGTCGCAGACCGATGCATTACTTTCACCGCCGGATGCATAATTGCTTATTGTTCTGCCGATGGGAGGATTCGTGCGAAAGTCAATTTCTATACTGCCCAATATCCAGATATCTTCCGTCTGGGCTACTGATCTTTGTACAATCAGACAAAAAATAAATAAAAGGGTAGTTGTTTTTTTCATTGGGACCAAAACGGAAATGTTTTCCAACTGATGGAGCGAGCTCCCCTAAGGGCTCAATTTTGTAAAAAGAAATAGGATTTTAGGAATATATGCTATGGATTAACCTTGACAAAGGTTAACGAACGGAGAACAGATTTGTCTTCGGCCAGGACAAGTAAAGAATACAAACCAGGTAGCAAATTATCTAAATCAAGGATAGCATGGTAGTCTTGTTCCATCATCATTCGACCTTCCATGCTGAATATTTTAAGCCGAGTAGTAACCGGTGCATTTATATGCAGCTTGTTGGTGGCGGGATTGGGATAAATGTCTATGGGAGTGTGTTGACGCGCTAATGTTGTTGTTGTCAAACTGGACACCAGATAAGCATCGGAAGTATCTGTACAGCCGTGAATATTGGTGGTTATAACGCGGTAGGCGCCGTTTTGAGTGAGCCCAAACAGGGCTTGGGTGGCATCATCTATTGCCGTATCATTTCTGAGCCATTGGTATTGGGTATAGGTTTTGTGGGTACCCAGTATAAGGCCGTCGACTGTTATTATAGGCTTGTCTTCTTCTAAAACATGTACGTCGTAAAAGATTGTATTGCTGGTGTCGGAGCAACGAATGGCCCTGACGCCAATAGTACCACTATTTTCATCAGGTATGACATTAATACTATTACTATCGCTATTTCCCTGCCAGCCCGGCGGGAGTATCCAGATGTAGGCTTCTGCATCGGTAACCGGATCTACTCTGAAGGACGCGATTTGGTAGGCACATACGCTGTCGCTGCCCAGCTTGCTATAAGCAGATGGTGCTACCGCCATACAAACTTTTGCTAGAAAAGCTTTGTAAATTCCAGGCGGTATGCTATCGAGATAGCTTCCGCTGGTTGCAATACCCGAAGCACTGTTGGTGTACCCGGAGATATAAATGTCACCGCTTTCACTGCTGGAGATGCTACCCGTTTCATCACCCGCACCTCCATAGTAGGTAGCCCAATGTCGGATGCCACTGGTGTCAAATTCAGCAATAAAGATATCACCCATTATAAACCCTCCTGAGAAATCTGGCTGAAGAGCGTTTTTTGTAGTTATAGCCGAGTCGCTCATAGTTAACCCCGAAATAAGAAGCCGGCCATCGTTTCTGTATACAACACTGCCCAATTCATCGTAGTTACTTCCGCCATAGTAAGTACTCCATATTTTTTCTCCCGAAGCGGAGAATTTGCTTAGGAACCCGTCTTCACCTCCACCATTGTGTTTGCTCTGGCGACTACCGGGAGTACTTATTCCTGATAGGCTCGACGTCCGTCCGGCCAAGTAAACATTGCCGGCATGGTCGCAGGTAATGGCTCCCTGAACGGCTGCGTCATTTTCTTTTCCGCCAAAATACGTGCCCCATACTTGGTTCCCATCCTTGTCAAATTTTATAAGAAGTGCATCATTACCATAACCGAGTTCCTGATAGGCACCGGAGGTAGCAATGTGATCCAGGCTGGAAGTGTTGCCTGCGACATAAATATTGCCATCCATGTCAAATACCACGCTCCCCAATTCATCGGCAGATTCCCCTCCATAATAGGTACTCCATATTCTATTGCCCATATTGTTGAATTTAACCAAAAATCCGTCTTGACTACCCCAAAGCGAATCCTGGAAGGCACCGTTTGTGGCAATGGCGCCGGTACTAAATGTAGTGCCGGTTAGAAATACCTGGCTCCCATCGGTAGATACCAGTGAAAAAGGTTCGTCTTGGTCTCCCCCATAGTATGTCGACCACTGAAGTCGGCCATTGCTATCAAATTTTCCGAGAAATGCATCTACTCCTCCTCCTGGCATCGCTTGATGGCAGCCAGGAGTTGCTATTGCTGTAAGGCTTGTTGTAGCACCAGATAGATAAATATTCTCAAGGGTATCGCAAAGGATGTTTCCGGGCAACTCGTCGTTCTCACCTCCAAAGTATGTACACCATATTCTTGATCCATCGGAATTAAATTTTGCTATGAATATGTCAGATGTTCCATTAAGCAAGGTTTGGTGAGCGCCGTTCGTTGCAATGTTGGTCAGACTTGTTGTTAATCCGTTGAAATATACGTTTCCATTTTTATTGCATGTAGAAAAGAAACCCATATCCATCAATCCATCACCTCCATAATAGGTAGGCCAAACTAATTTGGGATCTATGATTAATGTTCCCTCATACGGTGCTACAGCAAAACTTATTACATTATCCTCAATCATAAAATGGGAAGGAATAATCCTACCGTCTTGTTGGAAGCTATAGGGAGCCTTTTCGGTTAATGTTCCCATTGGTGTAGTGGCGGTAAAGCTACCGTCTTTATTGATCTGGAGTTTATTAGCGCCCCGATATCTCATTTTAATGTCTGCTATTCTTCCTCCGGGATGCACAACAAAATCATATTCGATTTGGTCGTCTTTTATATAAAGCACCCAGTCAATATAAGGGTAAATATCTTTATAGGTTATTTTTTGATAGGAGTAAGCGGCTATACCCTTTTCGCCGCAGTGCGGCAAGTAATACTGCTCCTGATAATCCTGTCGTAATTCTTTGATGAGGCGGGCGCTTGGATTAGCGCCGATAAGTTCCATATCCATCCTATAGATGGCAGTTTTGCCTTGTATATTCTTTAATTCCGCCAATGTTCCAGGTCTTTTTTTATTGGGTAGAATGTTTGTATCCGGTCGGTACCATTGATAGTGGATTTGTCCTTTCCCAATAAAGGCGGAGACAGCTCCGGATGTTATCCGGAAATCAATATCTTTTCTCTGTGCTCCGTTCTGGTCGATTATCTGCCCGGCATTTTCTAAAAATGAGAAGGGTGATATAGCAGGCGTTAATTCCTCACGGGAAGATGACCTCTGGGGAAATAAAGCCAATGTGACGAAAATAAAAAGGATGTAGTAATGTTTTCTAGTCATACAAATATTTTTATAAAATAATAAATTAACCGGCCAGCTTTTCCTGGACGAAACTAACGGAATCGCTACATCCTGGAAATAGGGGAACTACGCCTTTATTAAAATGGCGTAGTAATACGCCATTGTATTGTAGCTTCTTTCTTGTTATTTTGGAAACTTATATGAATAGTCCGTATCGCCTATTTTGCGGGAAGAAGAACTTATTGATCAGCATTTGCTGCGGTGTATTGTTTGGGCATCCCTTTTATACCGTTGCCCAGGAAAAGCCGGACTCATTCGTAACGCCTGGTTTTTCCGGCTGGGCAACAAAATGTACTCATGATGATATTATTCAGATGATAGAGTATGCTACCAAAGTAGGAATAACATATCCGGACCGTGCTTTGGCATTATTAAAGCAGGCGAGGGAGTGCAGTCGGGAAACAAGATTTAAAAAGGGCCTGGTATCTTCATTGCAAGCCATTGGGAAAATACAGTTTGACATCGGTTTGCACGAAGAAAGTCTGAGCGCATACAGGGCGGCGCTACAGGAAGCCTCGGAAATGGAAAATCGGTATAAGACGGCAATATTCAATGGTATAGCCAACTACTATGCCTTGGTTTTGGATTTAAAAGAAGCGGCATATTATTACTATCTGGCGATTCAATATGCGGACAGTTCCTTTAAACAATCGGCCAGGATTTATCATAATCTGGGTACGACATGGAATCGTTTGGGTTATAGAAAGCAGGCATATGATTATATGAAGCAGGGAATAGCGCGCGCTTTGCGCGAGCAGGATTCTTTTGGGCTGGCGTATTTGCTGAACGGCATAGGGGGTATGTATCTTACCGATAATCTGGACAGCGGAAAGACTTACCTTCTGCGAGCGCGAGAAATAGCGCGCATCATAAAGGATGTACAGTTAGAGATACCGGTAACAGGGAACCTGGCCTATGTATATCTCTTTATGGGTAAGTATGCCGAAGGACGGCAATATGCAACTGCGTTCAGGCGGTTATTTTCACGGTCCCTCAGAACCCCTCTGGATTCGTTAGATGATAGGGTCAATTATGGGAGAATGCAGTATCTGCTGAAAGATTACAGTGCAGCCGAAAGCTACCTGTTGGCCGCGCTGCCGGAGGCTGATCGGTTAAGCAGCCGTTTACATCAGGTAATTATTTTGGGCAGTCTGGCTCTTTTGTACGGAGAAGCCGGGCAATACCGCCTGGCCCATCAATACCAACAGGCCTATGCAGAGCTGCATGCCGCTCATTTTAATGAACAGACGGCAAAGGCGGCTGTTTTATTAGAGCGTAAGTTTAAGGTTGCAGAGCGGGAGCGGCAAATTGCCGAAAAAGAAAAGACAGTAGCGCAGATAGATGCACGGCTGGCGAGGCAAAAGCTGGTTATGATCGTTTTGGTATTGGGTATATCGACTCTTGCCGTGATACTATTAATATTAATGCAATGGCGACGCCGATCTAAACAACTACAGGAGCAAGATCGAAAAGGACAGGAAAAGGATAGGGAAATGAACAGGTTAAAAGCTTTAATGGCCGGAGAGGAGCAAGAACGCAAACGCATTGCCCAGGAGTTACACGATGGAATTGGAAGTTTGCTTTCGGTTGCTAAAATGAATTTAAGTATCCTGGAACAGCAGAACAGTATGGTACTCTTAAACCGCGATTTTCGTTCTGCAATGTCTCTGCTGGACCAATCTTCAATGGAGCTAAGGGCAACCGCTCACTATTTGATGCCGGAAATAGTTCTCCAGGGTGGTTTAGAAGAAGCGCTACACCTATTCAGCGAAAAGGTAGGATCTATAATGAAGGTGCCGCTTGTTGTGGAGATATTTAAATCTTTGTCTGATGTGCCTTTGTTACAGGTGAAAATAGCATACCGGATTATACAGGAATTGATATATTTGATCATTGAAAATATAGATGTAACGGGAATAACACTACAGATTGATGCAGAGGACGGAGGTTTACATCTTATTATTGAAGTGGATGAGAAACCAGGTAATCCGGAGAAAAGGTTGTCTGATACTCCGGCCTGGATTGAGTTGGAACAAAGGGTAGGGGTAATGCAAGGTAAGTTAGAAAGGGACTACGGAGATATCCGGGGAGTAACGATTGTTGCGGAACTACCCTGGTTGTAAATATTATAGATGATGACTGAACAACCAATCCGAGTTGCCGTTACGGATGATCATTCCTTGGTTATTAAAGGTATAGAGACCTTATTGAAGGATTGCTGGCATATTGATCTTTATGCTTCATATGAAGATGGCAAATCACTTTTAGATGCATTGGAAACAATGCAACCGGATGTTTTGCTGCTGGATATTCAAATGCCGGGTATTCCTGGCGATGAGCTGGCCGCTATAATACGAAAATGCTATCCTGAAGTGGGCATTATTGCACTGACAGGGTTCGATACACCTTTTTATATCCGGAAGATGATGCAACAAGGTTGCCTGGGCTATCTTTTAAAAAATACGCATCAAAAAACCCTTATTGAGGCTATTGAATGTGTGCATAGGGGGGAAGAATATGTAGAGGCTGTTTTAAAGGAACGGCTTTTTCTTAATTTAGTTCGTATACGGAAAGATAAACCGCTTGATGTTCCCGATCTTACGAGGAGAGAGCTGGATGTACTGAAACTGATTGTTCAGGAACATTCCAATGTCCAAATTGCAGCGCTATTGTTTCTGAGCCTCAGAACCGTGGAAAAGTACAGATTACATTTGATGCATAAACTCAAGGTGAAAAATACGGCTGGACTCGTTAAAGCGGCATTGGAACTGAATCTTATTGCCTGAGCTTTATATCCCATTACAATGATATTAAAGTTATATCTTTAGATTCTTAAAGAATTCTTTTGTTTGTTAGGAATACTTCCCTGATCTGCTTTAGCTTATATCGTTGCTTATGGATAGCAGCATTGTTTTCTGTATTCGCTTTAAAGGGACAATGCCGGGAGCTGGATTGCGGACCTTTTGCAAAGACTCTACAAAAAGACAGTCTATGCCTGTTATGGCAGGAAGGTACTTATGCTGAAATAATAAGCAGGCTAAAGCATGTAAAATTATCAGACACAACATTGCTGCCCGACTCCGTGCCCATTGCTCAGCTGTGGATCTTGTCGCAGGTATATAGAGAGAAAGGCGAGGATCGGTTGGCGTTCGATTATTTCTCATCTTATATAACGTTGAGAGATAAGATGATGGAAAGGGAACGCCATAAGCTGATGCATTCTATGGAAGGGGCATATGAATTGTTAAGAAGAAACAAGAAACTGGCTGAGCAGGAGATGATAATTAGTCACAGACGCCAGGAAGATCTGCGACAACGGACTTGGATATGGACATTAGGCTTGTCTATAACGGGCGGACTCTTGATCACAACCTTTATATATATAAACTACAAACGAGGGAAAAGCCTAAGCCTTACTACAGAACGAAATCTACAGCGCCATTGGGCTATAGAACAGGCAGAAGCGCAATATGCCGGGCAAAGAACGGAACGAGAGCGGATTACGGACCGGTTGGAACAAAGAAGCGTAGCGGACCTCAATAACCTGAGCGAAAAATTGTCGGCTTTTGCTGCGGCTTTTCCATCACTGGCCCACACAGGACCATTTCGTACCGGCGAAAAAATGGTAGAGTTGGTCAGGAGCGAGCTGAAAATTATTTGCGAAGATAGGCTTCCGGAGGAATTGGAGCAAAAAGGGTTACTCGCGGCTATGAAAGGCTTCGTTGAACGGGTGAAGGTTAACAGGAATATTACCATTGAACTTGGGACTGAAGGAGTATATAAGGAACTCAGCAATGAGTACGCGTTGTTATTGTACCGGATTGCCCAGGAGTTGGTACAGAATATTATCAAGCATGCGCGAGCCACATGGATATGGATTCATATAGAATTCATGCCAGAATGTGTTGTTTTGCAGGTGCGGGATAATGGCATCGGTATGGATGGAGCAGATCGAGGAAGAGGGATGGGATTGTCTGCTATAGAGCAGCGCATTAGTGTATTAGATGGCAATGTGCATATTGCTAGTGAAACTGGGACCACAGTAACAATCGCCTTGCCACTGTAACGAAAAGTGGCGTAGCGGGGGTAGCGAGGCCTTAACTATATTTCATAAACGATTTGTTATAAGTATGTTGAATATTATTCACGTATGTAGCTAATAGGGGGCGATAGAAGCATAATGCTTTTTCGCGGACATTTCTCCCAAAAAAATTTGTTTACTAAACACCGTTTAGTAAATTTGCATCGTTATTATGGGAATATCGGAACGGAAGGAAAGGGAAAAACAAGAAATGAAAGAGCGGATATTGAATGCCGCGTTGTCCATGTTTATTGAAGAAGGCTATGAAGGTACTTCTATCAGAAAAATAGCGGATGCTATCGAATATAGCCCCGCCACTATTTATCTTTATTATAAGGATAAAGATGAGCTATTATATGACGTACAAGGTGAGGCTTTCGATAAACTTTACCGCGTGTTTTCCGAAGAAGCGGTAAGCAAAAGTCCTATGAAGCGCCTGGAACAGATATGTGAAAGCTATATAAGGTTCGGACTAACTCATCCGGAATTGTACGGTTTAATGTTTACCTATAATTCACCAATGAATGTGGTAGACGATCTGCCCATCTGGACAAACGCAGAGGCCGCATTCCGCTTTTTATACGATACGATAGAAGCTTCTGTGCAGCGTGATCTGCTCCGGTTTACAGATATCAGGGAAGCGGTAGTGTCTATTTGGGCTTTTGCGCACGGACTGATTTCCCTGCACAATAGTTGCCGGATGAAAGTGATCCCGTTTGACAGCCCGGAACAGTTAGAACAGCTAATCTATAAACTGACACATCAATTTTTAAATTTTGTTAGGGCATTGCCCTAATTTTTTTGGCGGATAACTAAACACTGTTTATTATGTTTACGAGCATTATTAACCTGAGAATATTTGTATGTTACTGTCTAATGATACTGCCATTGGTGCCGCTAAGGGCAGGTCAATT